>CAYSON010000441.1:0-3198 GCA_964432635.1 uncultured Desulfopila sp. | reverse complement strand
CCCTCGTCGCACTATCCCTGGGGTTGGACGAATGCAAATACCCTTTCTTTTCCTGGAGAGTTGGTTGGCTTTTGCTTTGCATTTCTTATTGTAGGGTGTACTGAGGGCGGGAAGTCTTTGGCGGCGGCATGCCGCTGCAGGTTATAGAATCAAGGAATGACATGATTGCATCATCCATCGTCACCGCGCTGACGGAGATCGTCGGGGCGGACAACGTCTCCACGGAAAGCGTCGACCGGCTCACCCACTCCTACGACGCCACCCAGAAACACTTCCTCCCCGAGGTGGTGGTTTACGCGGAAAACACCCAGCAGGTGCGGGATATCGTCCGGCTCGCAGGCAGCCACAAGATCCCGGTTCTTCCACGCGGCGCCGGCTCCGGCTTCACCGGCGGCAGCCTGCCGGTCAAGGGCGGCATCGTCCTGGTGCTGACCCGCATGAACCGCATCCTCGAGATCGATGGCGCTAACCTGACGGCGGTGGTCGAGCCGGGGGTGGTCACCGGCGACCTGCAGCGGGAGGTGGAAAAGCTCGGCCTCTTCTACCCCCCCGACCCGGCCTCCAAGGATTTCTGTACCCTCGGCGGCAATATCGCCGAGTGCGCAGGCGGCCCGCGCTGCGTCAAATACGGGGTGACCAAGGACTACGTGCTCGGCCTCGAGGTGGTCACCCCCCAGGGAGAGATCATCACCACCGGCGGGCGCACCTTGAAGAACGTGGTCGGCTACGACCTCACCAAGCTCTTTGTCGGCTCCGAGGGGACCCTCGGGGTGGTCACCAAGATCATCCTCAAGCTTCTGCCGCTGCCCGAGGCCAAGAAGACTCTGCTGGTGCAGTTCGCCACCATCGAGGGGGCGGCCCAGGCAGTGGCAAAGATCATCGCCCACAAGATCATCCCCACCACCCTGGAGTTCCTTGACGGGGCCACCATCGACTGCGTGCGAGCCATCTCTCCCATCCCCCTGCCCGAAGAGTGCCGGGCCTTGTTGATCATCGAAGTTGACGGCGAGCACGATCTCATCGCCCGCCAGGCCGAGAACATCCTCGCCATCATCAAGCCCCTGGGGGTGGTCGACACCCGCGTCGCCGAGACCCCGGCCGAGTCGGAACAGATCTGGAAGGTACGCCGCAGCGTCAGCCCCAGCCTGAGAAAGATCAACCCCGACAAGTTCAACGAGGATATCGTCGTACCCCGCTCCAAGGTGCCGGAGATGATCCGCGCCCTGGAGAAATTGGCGGCCGAGCACCAGGTGCCGATCGTCAACTTCGGCCACGCCGGCGACGGCAACATCCATGTCAACGTCATGGTCGACCTGCGGCAACCGGGCATGACGGAGAGAATCGACACCATCATGGACGGGGTCTTTGCCGCCGCCATCGCCCTCAAGGGCTCGATCAGCGGCGAGCACGGCATCGGCACCGCCAAGGCGCGCTACCTGGCGATGGAGCTCGATCCAGCCACCATCGCCACCATGAGGGCGATCAAGCAGGCCCTTGACCCCAACAACATCATGAACCCGGGGAAGATCTTCGGCGACGGGGTGGCGGCGCGATGAGCAGCAACAAGGAACTAAGCGATTTCGCCAAAGAAATCAGCGAGTGCGTCAAGTGCGGCGCCTGCCAGGCCCATTGCCCGACCTATCGGGAGACCCGGCGCGAAGGCAGCGTCGCCCGTGGCAAGCTTGCCCTGGCCGGGGCAGTGCTGAACGGCACCATGGAACTGGACACGGGGGCGCAGCGAGATATCGAAATGTGCCTGATGTGCGGCTCCTGCGTCCATAAATGCCCCAACAAGGTACCGACCCACGAGATCGTCGGCGCCTTGCGCCGCCAGCTGAGCCGCAAGAAGGGATTGTCGCCGCTTGGCAAGGGCGTGGGTACGGTGCTCGGCTCGCGGGTGCTGATGAAGACCCTCTGCAAGGGTTCCTCCCTGCTCATGCCGCTTCTGCTCAAGAAAATCCCCCAAGCAAGCGGTCTGCGGCTGCGCCTTCCCCTGGCGGCAATGGCCAAGCGCACCGTGCCGAAGATCCCCTTTCACAACCTCCTTGACCTCTTTCCCGAATTTATCGAGGGCCGACCGGGCCGTCCGGTCATCGGCTTTTTTTCCGGCTGCTCACTCACCTATATCTATCCCAAGGTCGGGGCAGCCATGATCCGTTTGCTCAAGCGCCTCGGCTACTCCATCCACCTGCCTCGCACCCAGCAATGCTGCGGCATTCCGGCGCTGTCCTCGGGGGCCGGGGAGGTGGTGGAGACGCTTGCCGCAAACAATGTTGCCGCCTTTGGAAAATACGGGGAGAAGCGTATCGTCACCGCCTGCGCCTCCTGCCTCGGCGGCATTGGTCACTACTACCGCACCATGAAGAGCGACTACCAAGACTTCACCGACAAGGTGGTCGATTTCTCCGTCTTTCTCTGCCGTGAGGGGGTGGTGGAAGAGTTGGCGGCCTTGCCGCGCTGGGAAAATCGCCTCAGGGTCACCTATCACGACCCCTGCCACCTCAAGACCCAGGGTATAACCGCCGAGCCGCGGGCATTGTTGCGGGCCCTGCCCAACGTCGAGCTGATCGAGATGGAAGGCGCCGATCTCTGCTGCGGCCTGGGTGGCACCTTCTCGGTCTCCCACTACAACGAGAGCCAGGCCATCGGCGCCGCCAAGATTCCCGGCATCCTGGCCAGCAGGGCACAGAAGGTGGTGACCGCCTGTCCCGGCTGCATCATCCAGCTCCAGGACGTCATCAACCACGCCGGCATTCCCCTCGAGGCCGTGCACCTGCTCGAACTCATTGAAGAAGCACTGAAGTAATCCAAAAAAAACAATGGGCATCACCCCTTCCCATAGGAAGGAGGATGCCCCGTTGTTCCCAGCCCCGCTTAGCGTTACCAGCGGTCGGTGGCGATGAAATCGTTGGTGTTGCTGCAGGTGGCCCGCTCGCCTTCGCTGAGGTGCTCGAGCTCTCTTGAGCTATCGCTGTTTGCCGCCACACATACATACTCGTGTCCTTTCTTGTCGCTCACCCAAATCAGGGATCCAAAATCGCTTTTCATATATCACCTCGTCGTTTGTTGTATTGTCGGTTGCAGGTACTCATCTTGCGATGGCTTCCCTTTCCTAGAACAGTAAGCGCAAATCCCCGCGAGACAACGGTAGTATAACTTAAGTGTTTTGGGAGTAAAAACTCTCATTGCTGTTCGCAG
>CAYSON010000440.1:0-3236 GCA_964432635.1 uncultured Desulfopila sp. | reverse complement strand
CAGGCAATGAATGAAGCCGCCCTGCACGGTTACGACACGGTGATCATCGACACCGCCGGTCGCCTGCACGTCGACACCGCGCTGATGGAGGAATTGAAGGAGATTCGCGCCGCTATCCCGCTCTCCGAGATCCTTTTCGTCGCCGACGCCATGACCGGCCAGGATGCGGTGACCGTGGCCGAGCGCTTCAACAGCGATCTCGAACTCACCGGGATCATCCTCAGCAAGATGGAGGGCGATGCTCGGGGCGGGGCGGCGCTGTCGATCAAGACCATCACCGGCAAACCGATTAAGTTCGTTGGTATCGGCGAAGGTCTCGACGACCTCGAAGTCTTCCATCCGGAGCGGGTCGCCTCACGCATCCTCGGGATGGGCGACATCCTCACCCTGATCGAGAAGGCCGAGCAGGTCGTCGACAAGGAAGAGGCGGACAAGATCGCCAAAAAGCTGCGCAAGAACCAGTTTACCCTGGAAGATTTCCTCGACCAGATTCAGCAGATCAAGAAGATGGGATCGCTGGAAAAGATCCTTGATATGGTTCCCGGCATCAACAAATTGCGGCAACTCAAAGACGTCCCCAAGCCGGACCAGAAGGAACTGACCAAGACCGAGGCAATCATTCGCTCAATGACCTCCCAGGAGCGGCGCAACCACCTGATCATCAGCGCCAGCCGGCGGATGCGCATCGCGGCGGGCTCGGGTACGGCCATCGGCGACGTCAACCGCGTACTCAAGAGCTACTCGGAGATGTTGAAGATGATGAAGAAAATCAGTGGAAAGCCCGGAGCGATTGCGGGCGTGAAACGGAGAAAACTGCCGAAAGGCATGAAGAGATAATGTAGCGCGCCCGCTCAGCGGACGCGAATCGTCAGTACAACCCCATCACATCTACCGGAGGACTAACCGGAATGGCAGTACGTATTCGACTGACTCGACTCGGCAAGAAGAAAAAACCGTTCTATCGCATCATCGTCGCCAACAGCGAGGCCAAGCGCGATGGCAAATTTCTCGACATCGTCGGCACCTATGACCCCTGCAAGGACCCCGCCGTTATCACCTTCGACAACGGTAAGCTGCAGGAATGGTTGGGTAAAGGTGCCCAGCCGACCACGACCGTGCAAAGCTTGATCAAGAAAGCTGCTGCTCCGGTCGAGCAATAGGCGATGGAAGAGCTGATTGCCGTTATCGCCAGAGCCCTAGTGGACCAGCCGGATGCGGTCAAGGTCAGCAGGAAAATCGAGGACGACACCGTTACCTATGAGTTGGCTGTTGCCCTGGAGGACCTGGGCAAGGTCATCGGCAAACAAGGACGGACCGCCCGCGCCCTGCGAACCTTACTCTCGGCAGCGGCAACCAAGTCCGAACAGCGATGCCGGCTTGAGATTTTGGAATAAGCTGGCAGAGCATGGAAGTGGAGTTTTCTTTCCCCACTGATCAGTACCTTCTGCTCGGCACGGTTGCCAAAGCCCACGGTTTGCACGGGGAAGTGAAGCTGTTCCTTCATTCGGGACAGCCGGAGAACATCTGCAAATACCGCGAACTGTATCTGGTCGACCGGCAGAAAGCAATCGTTGGTCCGCTGCAGCTGCTGCGTCAGCGCCTGCAAGGCAAAGCGGCGATCGTCCTTTTTTCCACGATCGAGGATCGCACCGGGGCCGAGAGCATCGAGGGACGCGGCGTACTGCTGGCCAGAAACCAGTTGCCGGCCTTGGACGACGGTGAATACTATTGGCATCGCCTGCTCGGGAAGACCGTGGTCGATGGCGCTGGACAAACCATTGGAACTGTCGGGCAGCTTTTCCATAACGGGGCCCAGGACGTTCTGGTGGTGGTCTCGGGACAGCGCGAGATGCTCATCCCTATGACCAAGAGCATTGTTGTTGGCGAGACTGAGACGACGATTATTGTTGACCCGCCACCGGGTCTGCTGGATCTCGGATAAGCAAGGTAGCATCGCAGGGTTCGATGATTTTTGATATATTGAGCATCTTCCCGGAATTTTTCACCTCGCCGCTGGGCGAGGGGATTCTGCGAAGAGCTCGGCTGCGGGGTCAAATAGGGATCAACCTGATCAACATCAGGGATTTTACCGACGACCCTCAGGCAATGACCGACGACCGCCCCTTCGGTGGCGGGGAGGGCATGGTGATGAAGCCTGAGCCCTTGGCCTTGGCGGTGAGAAGCCGGCGGCAACCGGGGAGCAGGGTGATCCTCCTCACCCCCCAGGGTCGACGCTATGACCAAGGTGTAGTGGGAGAATTGGCAGAAGAGGCGCACCTCATTCTGGTGTGCGGCCGCTATGAGGGCGTTGACGAACGGTTTCGCGCCCTTTATGTCGACGACGAGATCTCCCTTGGAGATTTCATCATGACCGGCGGTGAACTGGCCGCCCTGGTGGTCGTCGATTCGGTCACTCGCATTCTGCCAGGCGTGCTCGGCTGCGACGATTCCGCAGCCAAGGACACTTTCAGCAGAAGGCTGCTCAAGCATCCCCAGTACACTCGGCCGCGATGCTTCGAAGAAATGGCGGTGCCGGAGGAGTTACTTTCCGGCAACCATGAAAAAATAGAGGAGTTCCGCTTTATCGCCTCCGTGCGGCGGACTCTTGAACGACGGCCGGAGTTGTTGCGGGAAGCGACCTTCGATCGCCGCGAAAAAAAATGGCTCAGTCGTCATCAACTCCTCGACCAGGTGACGACCATACGGGAATCTCAAGGGAAGGTGTGATGTATCAGGGCGAAACAAGTCTTTATATCGCCCTTGTTCATCATCCCGTGGTCAACAAACACGGGGAAAACATCGGGTCGGCGGTGACCAATCTCGATATCCATGATATCGCCCGAACCGCCAGAACCTATAGGGTGTCACGGTATTACCTGGCCACCCCTTACGTCGACCAGCAGGATTTGGTGCGAGAACTGCTGGCGCACTGGCAGACCGGGCACGGGGCAACCTACAATCCGGCCCGCAAGGAGGCGCTTTCCATTGTTCGTTTGGTCGCCTCTCTCGACGAAGCCATTACCGCCGTGCAGCAGCGCTGTGGTGAACCGCCCACGGTGGTGGTCACCAGCGCCGTGCCACGAGAGACAAGCACAAGCTACGCCGAGATGAGGACGCAGCTACAGCAACGACGGCCGGTATTGGTCGTGTTCGGCACCGCCCATGGACTTGCCAGCGAAGTCCTCGCCTCAGCCGACACCACCCTGCTGCCGATCGTCGGCGGCAGTGATTACAAT
>CAYSON010000439.1:0-3238 GCA_964432635.1 uncultured Desulfopila sp. | reverse complement strand
CTCACCAGAAGACTTCCTCCAGCGGACCATTCATGGCGGGTGGATTCCCCCGACCCGTGAAATCTTCCCCTTTATCATCGGCTCGATGTCCTTCGGCGCCCTCTCTCCCAACATGTGGCTGGGACTGTTGCAGGGAGTAGCTTACTGCAACGAGGTGCTGGGATTACCGGTGGTGATGTGTACCGGGGAGGGCGGCTGCCCCCCCTGGGTGCTGCGCAGTCCCTATCTGAAGTACATCATCCTGCAGATCGCCTCCGGGTATTTCGGCTTGGACGAGATCATTCGTGCCATCCCCGAAATGCAGTGCCAACCGGCTGCCATCGAGATCAAATACGGCCAGGGAGCCAAACCCGGCGACGGCGGACTGCTCATGTGGCAGAAGGTTTCCAAACTCATAGCCCGCCTGCGCGGAGTTCCTGAGGGTGTCGACCTGCCCTCGCCTCCGGTCCATCAGACGCTCTACTCGATCGAGGAGAGCGTCATGAAGATGACCCAGACCATGTCCATGGCCTTCGGTCATCAGGTACCGGTTTACCCCAAGATCTCCGCCTCGACTTCGGCCAAGGCGGTGCTTAACAACCTGGTTCGTAATCCCTATGCCGCCGGCATGGTCATCGACGGCATCGACGGTGGAACCGGTGCTGCCTACAACGTTTCCATGGACGCCACCGGCCATCCCGTGGCGTCCTGCCTCCGCGACTGTTACCTGGAACTGACCAAACACGGCAAACAGAATGAGATTCCCCTCTTTGCCGGCGGGGGTATCGGCAAAAACGGCAACGTCGCCCAAAATGGCATGGCCATGGTCATGCTCGGCGCTTCCGGTGTCCACCTTGGTAAATACATTATGCAGGCCGCCGCCGGATGCCTCGGCAACGAGAAGAATCGCTGCAATGTTTGCAATCTCGGTATCTGTCCCAAGGGTATTACCAGCCAGAACCCCAAGCTCTACCGCCGCCTTGATCCGGATAAGGTGGCTGAGCGAGTGGCTGAGGTCTACATGTCGATCAACACCGAGGTCAAGAAGATCATGGCCCCGCTCGGCCGCTCGCAGAGCCTGCCGGTCGGCATGTCCGACGCCATCGGTATTGCCGACCAAGCCGCCGCCGATCGTTTGCGCATTGCCTATATTTGTTAGAACATTGACACCATCAAGTGATGGTGCGACGCCCAGCGGCGGCGCATCTGATTGACAAGGAGTATCCCGTGACGACAACGGTTATAAAGGGCCTCAGCGAACAAGGGCAACGCCTCAGTTCCATGGAGTTTGAAGCGTTGGTGAGAGAGGCCGCAGCAAGCTCCAAGGAGTTGCATCTCGAGGTTTATGGCCAACACAACATCGGCATCCGCCTGCAGCATCCCGACGGCTTGAGAATGACGGTCAAGGGTCCATCGGGACAACGCCTCGGTTGCATGGGCATGCCTGGAACCTCCATCGTTTGCCAGGGGTCGACCTCGGATGATGTCGGCTACCTCAATATCGGTGCGGAAATCACCGTTCTTGGCGATGCCACCAACGGTGCCTGCAACGCCATGGCCAACGGCAAGGTGTTTATCTCCGGCTCCATTGGTGCCCGGGGCCTGACCATGACTAAATGGAACCCTGAGTACGATCGGCCGGAACTGTGGGTGTTGGGCTCAGTCGGCGACTCCTTTGCCGAGTTCAACTGTGGCGGCATCGCCGTGGTCTGTGGCGTCAACGCCAAAAACCCCGACAACGTCCTTGGCTATCGTCCCTGCGTCGGCATGGTCGGCGGCACCATCTTCTTTCGGGGACAAATCGACCACTCGCACCCGAAAACCAACGCCAAACTGACTTCCATCAGTGATGCCCAATGGCTATGGCTCTCCTCCAACATCAGCGTCTTCCTTAAGCGAATCAACCGTGACGACCTGCTGGCGACACTGTCGATGCGCGAGGAATGGCAGGCGCTGATGCCGATCACCCCGCAAGAACGGGCGCTGATGTTCGCCGGCCCCATGCCCATGGCCGAGTTCCGTAACAGCCACTGGAACCGCACCTTTGGCGGGGATCCCTTGCGCGATCTCGCCCCCGGCCTCGACCGCAGTCCCATTGGCTTCATCGTCAGTGGTGATCTGCGCCGCAAGAAACCCTATTGGGCCAACTGCGAGACGGCCGCACCCTGTACCTATTACTGCCCGGTGCACATCCCCACCGTTGATCGCCTTCGGCTCATCCGCGAAGGACGAATCGACGAGGCCTACCAGATGCTGCTGCGCTATACCCCGCTTCCCGCCTCGGTATGCGGCGCGGTATGCCCCAATCTGTGTATGGACAACTGTTCGCGTCGCGGTGTTGATGACCCCATCGATGTGCAGATACTGGGCCGAGCAGTGGGGAGCAGTGAAACACCAGCGCTTGCTGCCCCGCTGGGTAAGAAGGTAGCCATTATCGGCGGTGGCCCGGCGGGCATGAATGTCGCCTGGCAACTGGCCCTGGCCGGTATCGAAGCCCACATCTTCGAGCAGGACGACAAAATCGGCGGCAAGCTGGCCCAGGTTATCCCCTGGGAGCGCCTCTCTCAGGCCATCTGGGACCAGGAGGTGCAACGTTTTTCGGCCACTCCAGGGATTTTTGTCAATCTTTGCGTGACCATGACCCAAGACAAGGTCACCGAGTTACTCGACAGCTACGATTATCTGGTGGTCGCCGTCGGCACCCACACCCCGCGCCGCTTGCAGTTCCCGGGCAGCGACCGGGTGCTGGCCGCCCTCGATTTCCTCAAGCAGGCCAAGAGCGACCTGGCCCCTGCCGTTGGCAAGAGGGTGGTGGTGATCGGCGCCGGCAACGTCGGCTGTGATGTCGCTTGCGAGGCCTATCGCCTTGGCGCGGAAACGGTGATTCTCGTCGATATCCAGAAGCCGCTGGCCTTCGGCAAAGAAAAAGTAGCCGCCGAGAGTCTGGGAGCAACCTTCAGATGGCCGGTGGTCACTGGCGAGGTCACCGAGGAAGGCTTGGTTACCACTGAAGGTGAGGTGATCGGCGCCGACACGGTGATTATCTCCATCGGCGACGTGCCGGCCTTGTCCTTCCTTCCCGAATCGGTGCAAACGGTCACTGTCGGCGGTGCCGCCTGGATCGCCACCGACCGCGCCCACGTCACCTCCGATCAGCGCATTCTTGCCGTTGGCGATGTCGAACGACCGGGTCTTGCCACCAACGCCCTGGGGGCGGGCAAGACCGTCTTCGTGCGGGGCGTCCTGCGGGGGCTGGGCG
>CAYSON010000438.1:0-3255 GCA_964432635.1 uncultured Desulfopila sp. | reverse complement strand
CGGCCTACGAAGCGGCAGCCGCAGCTGATCCGCGTAACCGCAAGGCATTGATAGGGGTCGCCAATGCCCGTATCCTTCTCGCCACAGGGTACACTGAGTCTCGGGGGAAAAGGAAGAACACTACCAGAAGGCCATGCCGGCGGCGGAAAAGGCCCTTCTCTTGAACGGCGATTTTCGTCGTCAGGTGGAAGCGGGTGTTCCGGTCTGGGACGCTGTCTCGGTGCTCGGCAAGGAGGACGCCGATGCCATGGGTTACTGGTCCTTCGGGGCCTGCTACTATTATCGAGAGGTTATTCCAGGTATTGCCAAGGCAGGGAATGCACAGTGGATTAGCGGGCCAGGGTCTTCATGAAACGCATTGAGGAGGTCGATCCTGTCTGGAACGACGGAGGCAACCTGTTCAATATTGCCATCGTCTACATTGCCCTGCCGCAAAGCCAAGGCGGCGACTTAATGAAATCACAGGAGTATTTCCAAAAGTCCATCGAGGCAGGACTCGACCCAATGCTTGTGCGCTGGGGGCGAGCCAAGTATCTGGCGACCCGCAACAAAGACCGTGAGGCTTTCAAAGCCGATCTCGAATGGGTCATCGTTCAGAACCCAAGAGAGGGCAGAAAACGACCCTACAGCTGGAATATCTATTTCCAGCGAGAGGCCAAGACGCTGCTCGCCACCATCGACGAGCGCTTTTAAATGATGTTGCCCCCCACAAAACACCAGCAAGACCAAAAGTTTTCTACGAAACAACTTTCCCGAGCAGAGGGAAGTGTGCTCTCTTGCGACCTTGGTTTCTAAAAATCGTAGAAAAAATTTGTGCTCTTGCTGATTCTATGCATAATTCTAAATAGTCCTTCTGTGGCCAAGCTCTGTATCTACGGATACCACTCGGCCTTTTGCTTTATTATGGAAAATCGTTGTGAGAAAAAATGAAAAAGGAGACAGCCTATGAATAACCTCAAAATTGGCACCCGTTTAACTATTAACTCTGGCATCGCTTTACTCATTCTCGCTATTGTCGACTTGTATGGAATGTATGGGGTAAATGGGATTCATGACGAAGTCGAGATACTCGTCGAACAAAGAATGGTGAACGTTGAGAAAGTAAATTTCATCATAGATCAAATCAATATCGTTGCGCGAGCAACCCGAAATATGATTTTAGAGGAAAGTCAACAAAGTCGAGAAAACGAAAAGAAACGTATTGCCGACGCTCGCAAGGAGGCCGGAGGAGCTCTTGAATATTTTTCAAAGGCCAAGATAGATGATAAAACCTCCGCCTTTATCAAGAAAATTGTTACTGAAATCCGCCCGGAGTTTGGGAAACATCTCGACGCTTTGCTCGACATGATCAGCAAGGGACAAAACGTGCAAGCCAAAGAAATTTTACTTGGTGATTTGCGAAAAATTCAAGCCACATACCTCGCAACACTTGAGGAATTAATAGTGCACGAAACGAAGCTGGCAAATGACGCTGGTCATGAGGCAGGGAAATATGCTACGCATGTTTCTCGGGTTATCGCGGTGCTGCTTGTCGCAGCAGCGGTATTCAGTATCCTTATTTCTTTCTTTATTGTTCGCTCGATAACGGTTCCACTAAAAAAAGCATCTGCTTTGGTGGAAACCATGGCACAAGGTGATTTCCGGGTAAAATTTGACAGCGAGAGAAAAGACGAAATAGGCGCGATGGCGACATCGCTCAACCAGATGGTCAAGCAAGTAGGGGGGATGATCACTAACGTCGTTGCCGGAGTAGAGAAACTGACCACCTCATCACAAGGCCTTGCGGCGATCTCGCAACAGTTGTCCAGCGCCGCCGGTGACACTTCCGAAAGGTCCGCTACTGTTGCGGCCGCCGCCGAGGAGATGACCGCAAATTTCCAGAGTGTCTCGGCAGCCATGGAGCAATCGGCAAGCAATGTCAATACAGTGGCATCGGCCACTGAAGAAATGACCGCGACCATCAACGAAATCGCCCAGAATGCAGAAAAAGCACGATCGATCTCGGAAAAGGCGGTAACGCAGTCAACGCACACATCTTCTGAAATTGCCGCACTGGGAGAGTCGGCGAAAAGAGTCAGCAGAGTGACGGAGACCATCACCGAAATTTCAGAACAAACTAACCTGCTGGCCCTCAATGCAACCATCGAGGCGGCTCGAGCTGGAGAGGCCGGAAAGGGATTTGCCGTTGTTGCCAATGAAATCAAGGAGCTTGCCAAGCAAACCGCGGCGGCCACCGTTGATATCAAAAATCAAATCGATGAGATGCAAAGGACGACCACGACAACCGTTGATAATATTGAAAAGATTTCGACGGTCATTGCCGAGATCAACTCAGTTATCAATGGAATAGCCACTGCCGTCGAAGAACAGTCCGCCGCGACCAGCGAGATCTCCAACAATGTTTCCCAGGCTTCTCAGGGTATCGCGGAAGTGAATGTTAACGTGGCGCAAAGCTCCATAGTCGTTGCCGATATCACCAAAGATATTGGCGGCATCACACAAAAGTCTGCTCAGGTGAATGAGGGAGCCAATAACATCCAAGTCAACTCAAAGAGCTTGGCTGATTTGGCAGACCAATTGAATGTCTTGATAAGACAATTCAAGGTGTAAAAAGGCAGAGTCGTCTCACCCTGGCAAGCGTTGCGACGTCGGTTCACGTTTCGACCACCAACCTCTGGCTGTAATCTTTGTTATCGCCGATGGCTCCTTCACCCTGCCTCCCCATGCCGGAGTCAGGGTGAAGGAGCTCTGCTGCGTGCATTGTCTCCCCGCCAACCACCTCTTCCAAAGATTCTCCCCAGGTGCATTTCCCGCTGCTGAGCTGAGTTTCGGCTCACCCCCGCCCTTTCCAGCCCCGGTCTGCACTGCTCTGTGTGCCACAGGCTGGCGCGGACAAGGCCCGAGTTCGACTCTCCCCGCGAAGATTTGCGGGCCCACCGCTCACTGTTGCTGCGCTGCAACCTTTTGCTTTTGCAACCCACGCAGCTCTTTTCACAGGGCTTAGCAAAGAAAAGGTTTCTCTCCGGGTAAACGCTGTGCTGTTTATGGAGAGAACAGTGCCGGCAGTAAAGGTATTATGGTGATACCAATTTAGAAAACTGCTTTTTCTGATGTTATCTCCCGCTATATATTCAACATAAATACGTTGTAATAGATATATATAAAAAGTTGATAAAAATTCTTAGCGGTTTCTTGTTGACATCAGTGGCGGTGACAATTAATATTGGTACTACCAATTTCACTCACAGTGAGCCT
>CAYSON010000437.1:0-3276 GCA_964432635.1 uncultured Desulfopila sp. | reverse complement strand
CGCTCTTCCACCATTCATCCTGAAGCTCGAAAAAGGAGACGCCGCAAAACTTCTCTCTGTTCTTGGCGGTGCGCAGATCCTGCCAGATCTCCTTTATGGAGGAGGCGACCGCCTGGTGACTGTGACCGCCAAAGCCGGGCACCCAGGATTTTGGTTCGTAGGGTGAGGTGGAGTAGCCGACCTGGGTGATGAAGATGGGCTTGTCGGCCTGGGCCGCCAGTTGCTCAAGATAACCCTGGTAGGAGGTCCCGGTAACCGAGCCCGGGGGCGAAGTGCGTACGCCGCGGGCATAGGTGTAGACGTTGAGACAGACCAGGTCGCCGAGGTCGGGGTTGATGGCGTTAACTGCCGGCACTTCCAGGTCGGGGCGGTCGGTGATCGGCCCGATATGGGTCCAGCTGGTATGGCAATAGAGATGACGTTGTCCGTAGGTGGTCAGTTCGTAGTCCATCGCTTCGTCGATAAGCCGGGCCAGGGCGATCTCGGTGGGAGTGCGGTTCTCCACCTGGATGTGTTTGCCCTTATAGCTGCGCACCTGCGGATGGCGCAGATCGGTGCGCACCACCGAGTCGGCCTGAAGTTCGTCACCGATGGAAAAGAGCACCAGACGATCAGGGCGGCCAACCTTGTAGGTGTGGTCGATGGCTGTTTTGATATCGCTAAGGGTCTTGGCGAGAAAGGCTTCGGCGAGGAAGTCCTCCTCGTAGGCCCAGATCCAGATGTCCTGTCCGTAGACCATGTTGTTCCGGTCCAATTCGGCAAAGAACTTGTCCGGCATTTTCATGGGAAAGACGTGCAGGTAGTCGACCCCCATCCCGCGCAGCACATCGAAGTGTTCCGTATATCGCTTGTCGTTTCCGGGGGGTGCCCCCTGCAGCGGCGTCTCTCCCGGCAGGTAGGGTGAGTAGCCGATACCGCGGAAAAAAACCGGTGTGCCGCTCTGGCTGTCGACAATCGTTGACCCTTTGACGGTGAAACGCTGAGGGGACGGGGTGTCTGCGGAGATGCCGGTATGGGGAGGCAATTCCGCCCGAGGTGCTGAGGCGAGAATGACAACTAAAGCGATAACAGCGAGGATGCTTTTACGGGTCAGTGACATTGCTGTTCCATGAAGATGAATGAGGTGTGACCAAAGAGAGTGCTCCGGTCATGAACGAAGATTTTGCTTGTTTGAGGCTACCATAAATGGTTCCGGTGCCCAAGCGAATAGCCGTGGACGGTGCAATTTGTAGCTGCCGGCAAGAGGAGTCGGTTGCTTTTTTTGGCCTATGGGGTACAAGTGCAACAGCAGCGGCGCATGTATTTACGAGGCAACAAGCTGCTCGCCTGCTCTGCACCGAAGGTTAAGGAATTTATCGGCTTCCGACGTTTGTCGTTGACCCTTGCTTGGTGAATATTGTCAACCTCTCACCCACCGTGGAGATGAACCAATTGCCGCAACTCTCCGTTCTGCACGAGTTGGCCGAAAAGGCCGGCGCCATCCTTTTGGCGGGATACGAACAGGAACACCAGCTCGACTATAAAGGGGAGATCGACCTGGTCACCGAGATCGATCGCCGCTCCGAGGAGTTTCTCGTCGGCGAGCTGCGCCGAAGGTATCCCCAGCACCACATTCTCGCCGAGGAGGGTGGAGGGACGGATGGGGGTGAGTTCCAGTGGTATATCGATCCGCTCGACGGGACGGTCAATTACGCCCACGGGGTGCCGTTTTTTTGCGTCTCCATCGCCTATGCCGAACGAGGCGTTTTGTCGTTGGCGGCGATTTATGACCCGATGCGCCGTGAGCTGTTCAGTGCCGCACGGGGTGAGGGAGCCTGGCTCAATGGCCGCAGACTGGCGGTGCGGCCCGCCGCCGAACTGAATCGATCCCTCCTGGTGACCGGTTTCCCCTACGACATTCGCCACACCACCGCTAACAATCTTGATCATTTCGCCACCTTTACCACTCGCAGTCAGGGGGTACGGCGGCTTGGCTCGGCGGCCCTTGATCTCTGCTACGTCGCCGCCGGTCGCTTTGACGGCTACTGGGAGCTGACCTTACAGCCATGGGACTTGGCTGCCGGTGCCCTGATCGCAAGGGAAGCGGGGGCCAAGGTCACTTCCATCACCGGCAGCGATGACCTCCTTGTTCCACCTTATTCGCTATTGGCGGCGGGTCCCGACCTGCATCCGAGAATGGTGGCGATGCTGCGTTGCACCTCCTAACTCGCGCTGATTCTTTTTACTCGTCTCTCGCCGCTCACCATGATCCGATCTCTTCCCCGCGACCATTCGTTGCGATTGAAACTCCTCAACTTTCCTTTGATCGTTGGCGTGGTCTATATCCATGCCTATAACGCCGAGATCACCTTCGGCTCCACCCTGCTTGGTCCGGCAGAACTCGACGGCGTCAGCGATTTTATCAGAAAACTCATTTCCCAGGGCATTGCCCGGCTCGCCGTTCCCCTATTTTTTCTCGTTTCCGGCTACTTCTTTTTTCTTGATTATAACGGGCACACCATGGTCGATAAGCTGCGCACGCGGTGCCGGACGCTGCTCCTCCCCTATATCTTCTGGACCGTGGGCTTTGCCGCCATCCGCTTGATCGGACAACACCTGCCGGGGCTGGCCCCATATTGCGGAGCCGTCGTCTTGAGCGATCTTGCCCCCGCAGCCTTGCTCGATGCGGTTTTCGGCTTTACCCGGGCTCCGGAAGCTTATCATTTCTGGTTCATTCGTGACCTGATGCTGCTGATGCTCGTTGGTCCGCTGCTGCACCGGGTTTTGCGCCTTTTCGCCCGGCCCTATCTCTTGATGTTGTTTGTGGTGTGGATCTTCGGCAAGTGGCCGCTTTATCCCCCTGAGGTGGTGGGCTTGTTGTTTTTTTCCTTTGGTGGCTATTGTGCCCTGCGGGGCCACTCGCTCTTTGCCCTTGATGCTTATGGCCAGTGGTTCGTCGCATTGTTCCTGCCCCTGCTGATCGTTGACGTCCTCTGGTACGATGCCTGGTTCAATGTCACCCTGCACCGCTGCACCATCGTCGTCGGGCTGGTGGCGGTGCTTTACCTGAGCCAATTTCTTTTACGGCATCACCGGTGTGAAAACGCCCTACTGCGCTTGGGCGGCGCGAGTTTTTTCGTCTATGCCGCCCATGAACCGCTGTTGGGCATCGTTCGCACCGTCGCCTTTCAGACCCTGCCTCTTGACCTGCCCGCCGTCATGTTGCTGATCTATCTGCTCCTTCCCCTGCTGGTGGTCGCCGTGTGGCTGCGAGCCCGCCTGATGGCTCTCCTCGCC
>CAYSON010000436.1:0-3277 GCA_964432635.1 uncultured Desulfopila sp. | reverse complement strand
CCATCTTCATGGTGTCGTTCAAGACCCCGAGAATGCTCGCTAGGGTAGAATCAAGATCCACCGCCGTGCCAATCAATTCGGTGATCCGCGACAACGCTACCAACTCCAGCCCCTGGGTGCGTTCATCCGCCACCTCACCGCCCTGATACCGTTCCATATCTCGTTTCATTCCTTCCTCAAATCTCGTTCGCTACCTCTTGTCGTATTGCATTGTGGCCGTCATTTCTCGTTAAGGGCTGCCACACTCTATAAAGCAACATTCATTCCATTTCGGAAAAACACATTATATTATTAATGTTATTGAAGTTTGTGGAAATTCTCCCTCGCCATCTTCCAACATTCTTGTGCAGTCTTCATGGTAAAGTTTTTCATAAATGTAATGTTTTATGTTTTTTCGACAAATCGCCACCCCTCATTCTTTACTTGTGACCTTTTTGTCGACTTTCCACCAAATTGCCAAGAAACGACCACAAACAAGGGCTTCCGAAAACTCGCCTGAGAGAAACGATATATATCTACATTTATAGTAAATATTTGCCAATTTTCGTCCTTGGCACGCCTCTTGCCTTACCAGGGCAAACAGGGCCACACACGGCATCGCACCAGGCACACCTCAACCAGCGACAAGGAGAACATCATGAGAAAGGTGGCAATTTACGGCAAAGGCGGAATCGGCAAATCAACAACAACCCAGAATACAGTGGCGGGACTTGCCGAGATGGGACGCAAAGTCATGGTCGTCGGCTGCGACCCCAAGGCCGACTCAACCCGATTGCTCCTCGGAGGCCTCGCCCAGAAATCGGTACTCGACACCCTGCGCGAGGAAGGCGAGGACGTCGAGCTCGACAACATCAGAAAACTCGGTTACGGCGGCACCTGGAACGTCGAGTCGGGTGGTCCCGAGCCAGGAGTCGGTTGCGCCGGTCGAGGCATCATCACCTCCATCAATATTCTCGAATCCCTTGGTGCCTATGAAGAGAAGGAAGGCCTCGACTACGCCTTTTACGACGTCCTTGGCGACGTTGTCTGCGGCGGCTTTGCCATGCCCATCCGGGACGGCAAGGCAGAGGAGATCTACATCGTTTGCTCCGGCGAGATGATGGCCATGTACGCCGCCAACAACATCTGCAAGGGCATCATGAAATACGCGCAATCCGGTTCGGTGCGCCTGGGCGGTCTGATCTGCAACTCACGAAACGTCGACAACGAACGGGAGATGATCGAGGAACTGGCCAAAAAACTCGGCACCCAGATGATCTACTTCGTGCCCCGCAACAACGACGTGCAACGTGCCGAGATCAACCGCAAGACGGTTATAGAATGGAATCCGCAGGCGCCGCAGGCCGATGAATATCGCGGCTTGGCAAAGGCCATAGATAACAACAAGAATTTTGTCATTCCCAAACCCCTGATGATCGAAGAACTGGAGCAACTGTTGCTCGACTTTGGCCTTTTGGAAGCATAAGAGACGCAAAACTCAGCCACCAATTTGAAGAAGGAGATAGCACCATGATGATCATGATCAG
Organism: uncultured Desulfopila sp.; assembly: GCA_964432635.1. Taxonomy (GTDB): domain Bacteria; phylum Desulfobacterota; class Desulfobulbia; order Desulfobulbales; family Desulfocapsaceae; genus Desulforhopalus_A. The sequence continues at coordinate 1,751 of CAYSON010000436.1, read as the reverse complement.
AGCCATTGTTCGACCGGAAAAAGCCGACGGCGTCCTCGCCGCCCTTATGGATGCAGGCTTTCCGGCAGTCACCAAATACTCGGTGACCGGCCGCGGCAAGCAGCGCGGCATCAAGATCGGCGCCGTAACCTACGACGAAATCCCCAAGACCATGTTGATGAGTGTCGTCAAGGCGGCGGACAAGGACTTCGTCATAAGTACAATTATGGACGCCGCCCGCACCCCCGGCAAGGGCGCCTTCGGCGACGGCAAAATCTTTATCACTGAAGTAGAGGATGTCTACACCATAAGTTCCGGGGTGCGCGAGGACACCCCGGCGGAGGTCGCCGCATGAAAGAGATAATCGCGGTCGTCCGCATGAATATGATGAACAAAACCAAGGCTGCCTTGACCGCAGCCGGCGTCGATGCCTTCTTCGGCCACGAGGCCCAGGGGCGGGGAATCGGCTTTGTCAACCGCGATCTTCTCAAGGGCGCGGAACAGGGCTACGAGGAAGCGGCCATCCTGCTGGGAGAAAAGGGCAAACTCTACCCCAAAAGGATGATCACCATCGTCGTCAAGGACAATGAGGTCGACGGCATCGTCCAGACAATTATCGAAACCAATCAAACCGGCAAACCCGGCGACGGCAAAATCTTCGTCCTGCCGGTGGCGGATGCGGTTCGCGTCCGAACCGGTGAGAAGGGCGCGAAATCTATCGCCTGAGTCCCAGCAAGGAGGACATACAATGGCAAAGGCACAGAAATTGGTGCAGTGGGAACCGCACAATATTAAAGAACAGCTGCTGGAAAAGTATCCGCCCAAGGTTGCCCGCAAACGCGCCAGCCAGATAATGATCAACGAGGCCCTTTCGAACACCACTCCGGAGATTGTCGCCAACGTACGGACTATCCCCGGCATCATCACCATGCGCGGCTGCACCTATGCCGGTTGCAAGGGGGTTATCATGGGGCCGGCCAGCGACATCGTCAACCTGGTACACGGTCCAATCGGCTGCAGTTTTTACGCCTGGCTGACCCGGCGCAATCAGAGCGACGCCATCAACGACTCGAACGCCAACTATATCAACTACTGCATGTCAACCGACATGCAGGATTCGGATATCATCTTCGGCGGCGAGAAAAAGCTGGCGGCGGCCATCCAAGAGGCTTATGACCTCTTCCACCCAAAAGCCATCGCCGTCTTCGCCACCTGTCCAGTCGGCCTGATCGGCGACGATATCCACGCGGTGGCCAAGAGGATGAAGGAACAGTTCGGCGACTGTAATGTCTTTGCCTTCAGCTGCGAGGGCTATAAGGGCGTCTCCCAGTCGGCAGGCCACCATATCGCCAACAATCAGGTGTTCACCCATGTAGTCGGCAAAAGCGAAACCGAGAAAACCGAAAAGTTCAAGATCAACCTGCTTGGCGAATACAACATCGGCGGCGACGGCTTTGAGATCGATCGAATCCTCGAAAAGTGTGGGATCAAAAACATCTCGACCTTTTCCGGCAACGCCACCTATGACAAGTTTGCCTCGGCAAACCAGGCCGATCTCAGCTGCGTCATGTGCCACCGCTCCATCAACTACGTGGCCGACATGCTGGAAACCAAATACGGTATCCCGTGGATTAAAGTGAACTTCATCGGCGCCGAGGCGACCGCCAAGTCGCTGCGGAAGATCGCCCAATACTTCGGCGAACAAGCATTGATCGACCTGGTCGAGAAAGTTATTACCGAGGAAATGCCGGAAGTAATAACAGTGCAGCAGG
>CAYSON010000435.1:0-3284 GCA_964432635.1 uncultured Desulfopila sp. | reverse complement strand
CCAAAGACCAGGATCAGCAGCAGGACGAGGCCGAAATAGGCAAAGGGAAGAGAGCTGGGGCGTTCAGCGAGGTTCCGCATATTTTCCGCCAAGCGGTAGGGCGGTGGAGTTTGTAAATGGTTGTCCCGGGGAACGTGTTTTCGCTCACGATCATAGTGGGCAAGCACCTCCTGCTGATCGAGAGCCAGACATTTGGCATAGAGACTGTAGAAGCCGCGGGTGAAAACCTCGGCCGGCAGGGCCATATAGTCGCTGTCTTCCATGGCCTGCAGATTTCTCGGCGAGATTCGTGTGGACTCGGCGACGTCATCAAGGTCGAGACCGTGTTGCAAACGGACCTGGCGGAGGAATTCTCCAAGGGACAAGGAGTCCATGTTGGTGGCGGGAGGATTAATCATCACTGAAAAATATATAAATGGTAGAGGTTAGAGCTTTTGGATATAGGCGCTCTCCCGGAGTTTTTTGACCCATTCGGCGTAAGCGGTTTTGAGTTTTTCTTGATAGAGTTTTTCCCGTATCTCTTCCTTGACCTTTTCAAAGGAGGCGCTTTTTGCCGCCTCGTTGTCTCCAGAGAGTATCTTGAAGAATTGGTAGTTGTCGGAAGCTTCGATGATCTTGCTCAACTCGCCGGGTTTGAGGTTTGCAACGGTGGTTCGTGTCACCTGGGCCAAATCGTCGAGTTGGAGAACTCCCAAATCGCCGCCGTCGACCGCTGAGGGGAGTTCGGAAAACTTTTTGGCAACCTCTTTAAAGTCTTGGCCGTCCTCGACCAAGGCCAGGGCGGTCTCAGCCCGTTTTTTCGCTGCGGCCTTTTCAGCCCGAAGCGTTTCCTGATCCTTGACATCCTTGTTCCACGAAAAGCCCATCTGCAGCAGATAGAGGTTGCCCTTGTCGGGCCCAGAGGTGTGACGTTCGTTGTAGTAGGCTCGCACCATCTCCTCAGTGACCACCGTCTTAGCCCGCACATCGGAGCTCACCAGCTTGCCCTGGAGAATCTGGTCACGCAGCTGTTTCTTCAAGGCGTCCTCGGTCATCCCGGAACGCTCCATTCTCTTGCGGAACTCCGAGGGATCGAGCCCCATGCGGGTACGGGTGCTGTCCATGGCGGCGACCAGTTCTTCGTCGCTCACCGTGGTATTGGTGGACTTGGCGCGCTGGTTAATGAGCCGGCGATCGATCAGCGCATCGATGGTCTCCTCGCGAAGTTGTGCCATGGAGGTTGGAAGGGCCTCCGTGGACGGGGAGTTGGCGAGAGTCTGGTAGAGTCGGGCCGCCTCCTCCTCGACCTCGGAGAGGGTGATGACGTCATCGTTGACGACCGCCACCACTTTGTCGACCAGGGCTGCAGAGGCGGTTCCCGGCAGGGTCATGAGAATACATAAAAGCGTAGAGAAAAAAATACCGAGAGCTTTCGAAAGGGGTACGGGAATCATAAGAATCATTGCAAGTAAAGTGCAGCTGCCCTCTAAAGGAAGCCAGTGATTGCAAGAAAGTCATTGAAAACAGGTGTGTATTGAGAATTCTACCTGTTTTTTTCGGAAGGTTCCAGGTCATCGCCGGTCCCTGCCGCTTGTTGACTTTCCGAGAATTTGGAATAAAGTGTCGCATGACTATAGCACAGAAGCACTGAGAAGCAAATCTTCCCGGGAGACGGATGATGAAAAAACTGTGGAATGTTCTTTTGATCGGTGTGCTCTGTGCCGTCGGGGCAGCAGTGCTGCCTGGGGTGGTTCAGGCTGCCACGCGGATGCCGTCCTTCGATCTGGTGAGTGTGCGTGACGGGAAGATGATCAGTTCCAACTCCTTCAAAGGCAAGGTGCTGCTGTTGACCTTTTTCGCCACATGGTGTCGACCGTGTCTCGAAGAGGTGCCGAGTCTGGTGCGCTTGCAGACCGACATGGCCGACGCCGGGTTCTCGGTGATCGGAATGTCGGTCGATCAACAGGGGCCGGCTGTGGTTGCCAAGTTCGTCGAAAAAAGGGCCATCAATTATCCGGTGCTTGTCGCCAAGGCTAGTACCGGCGAGGACTTCGGCGGCATCTACGGTATTCCCGTGGCTTTTTTGGTGAATAAAACTGGGAATGTGGTGAAAAAGTATACCGGGTACGTTGAACATCAGGTTCTGGAGAAGGATATTCGTAGCCTGCTCAACTAAACAACAGCATCAATCTCCGTATACCGCGCCGCACCGCGCTTTGCCAGAGCACGTTCTGCCGGCAGAACCGGTCTCTGTTGCAGGATGGTGATCAGTTGGGCTTGATGATTGACAGCGGTGAGTTTTTTCGGTACCCTGCCGCGTCGCAGCCTGTTCGTCCCCAACGCCTCTCTTTTGATCCGGATACCCCTCATGGATTTACGTACCCTGTCCGAGCCGGAACGGCGCATTTATAACCGCATCCGCAAAACCTATAGCCTGACCTTCGATCGCTTTCAAGTGGGGGAACGGAAACTTCGCTTGCTCAAACTTGCCGATCTCGAGGAGTACCTTGATGGCAGGGACCCCCTCGCTGATGTCTCGCAGTTCCCCTTCTGGATCAGGCTGTGGGACGCTGCCATGATTCTTGCCTATCTCCTCGGTTGCCAGCGTGATACCACCGGTAAAACCTTGTTGGAGTTGGGAGCTGGTTTGGGAGCCCCGGGTTTGGCGGCGGCGGCCAACGGTTATCAGGTGACCTTGAGCGATTACGAGGAGATCATCCTCGACTTTCAAAGGGTGAGTGCTGCCGCCTCCGGGTTGAGTGATATTCGCTTTGTCCATCTCGACTGGCTGCAACCGCAGGAGTTGCCCCCCTTTGATGTCTTGGCGGGTGCGGAAATCCTCTTTCGCGAAAGTTTTTTTCAGCCGCTCCTGCATCTCTTTGGGACCCTGCTGAAACCCGAGGGCACTATCTATCTGGCTCACGATGCCAGTCGGCAGAGTCTGCCGAAGTTTCTCGCTCTGGCGGAAAAGTCGTTTGATATTGCCACCAAGACCCAAAAAATCAAGCGGGTCGGTGAAGAAAGAACCATCGTTATCAATAGATTGCGGCGGAGGGGGTAGTGGGGGGAAACGGATTCGTGACAAAGTGCAGCAGCGCATAATGGATGGCATGGAGGAAGTGGCTTTCTATCCCATCAACCTGAGAATCGGCGGACGCCTGGTGGTGGTGGTCGGTGGCGGGGAAGTTGCCCTGCGCAAGGTAAAGGGGCTTCTCGCTGCACAGGCGCGCATTCGCCTGATCTGCCCACACCTCGAAGGGGAACTGCGCGAGATACTGCGGGTCGGCCTTGGTCATCTTCTGGTC
>CAYSON010000434.1:0-3286 GCA_964432635.1 uncultured Desulfopila sp. | reverse complement strand
GAATGGCTCCGCCATCCTCGGAAATGACCGCCGAGAAGAGATCCGTTTCCACGGTGATCTCTCGCGGTTGGCGATCGTAGCCGGCAGGCGGCGGAGCGGGCGCGGTGGCCACGGCAGGCACGGTCGGAGGCACAGACGTGGGTGGCGGCGGTGCGTTGCTTGGTTGCACCGCCGTGGTCGTCGGCGCCGGTGCCGGCTGTGGCGGGGCGGCGGGCTGATCGAAACCGACAAAGAAATACTGATATCCAAGCAAAATAACGAAAGAGATGAGAATGGCGAGGAAAGCTCTATAATTATCCATTAATTCCTACCGTAGGATTATGTCGACAGCGAAGGGACATTCGCAGTGCTCATTGAGTTGGCGAAAAAGACGAGGCTACCGAACCGGATCATAGCCGCCTCGGCAAAAGGGATGGCAACGGAGAATGCGGGCAAGGCCAAGCAAGGTGCCGCGCATGACACCGTATTTTTCGATGGCCTCGATGGTATAGGTGGAACACGTGGGGTAAAAGCGGCAACTCGGCGGTAACAGCGGAGAGATGAGGTATTTGTACCCTTTCACCAAGCCGATCAACGCGGATTTAGGGAGGTTGCTGCTCATCGGAAGTTGCTGCTCATCCTTTCATATTGTTGACGAACGCCCCGGATGCCCCGACCAAAGCCACCACCGCCGTGCGGATGTCATTGGGATGCAGGCAGGAAAAGTCGGGTCTCACGGCGAAAACAATATCCATACCAGATGGATACTGTTCCCGCCAGAGCCTGAATGACTCCCGGATAATACGTTTGAGGCGATTTCTTTTAACCACCCCTTTAATATTACGATGAACACTGATGCCCAATCTGGTGATCCCGGTGCTACTGGGGCAGCAGATCAGGGAGAAACCGCTCCCGTGGAGACGTTTGCCTCGGCTGTAAACGTGTTCGAAGTCGCTCCCCCGGCGCAGGAGATCACTCTTAAAGAGTCGGTTACCGGTCAAGACTCACGCACTCAGCCGCTTGCGTCCCCTGGCGCGACGGGCTTGCAGGACCGCTCGTCCCCCCCGGGTGCTCATTCTTTCACGAAATCCGTGGGTGCGTTTGCGCTTGAGAGTGCTGGGTTGAAACGTTCTTTTGCTCATCTGTTACTTCCTCGATGGTATGCCTGGCGCTATCGCACAGTTGATTTTATCATGAACACAGAGGCCTTCTTTGAGAAACGAAGCGCCCTCCGGCCATTTCTTCCCCACGCCAGAAAGACTCTCCTGAGTGGAACAACAAATTACAAAACCAAAATATTAACCACATGTGAGCAACGGTGTCAAACCTTTTTGACACCCACACGGCCGCTGCGGCTTGCACAAAGCTCCCCGCTGTGCTATGTTTTGCCCTGCTTTTTCACGCCAACTCAGTAAATTTTCGTGGCGGCGCCGGATCTGCGAACAGCACCAATATGTTCCGGACCACCGCATTTCAACTCCGTCGCACTACCACCCATCACTTGCACATCCATGGCTCCTACTGTACCGACAATATACGAGGACATCGATTGGGCCGAACTGCGCAAACAGGCCCTGGCCAAAAAGGGTTGGCGCAACAAAGGCCCACAGGAATGGGACGCCAAGGCCGCCTCTTTCGCCAGCCGTAACAAGAGTTCCGCCTACATCGATCTGTTCCTCGCTCTTCTGCCCCTCGAACCGACCACTACCGTCCTTGATATCGGCTCGGGCCCGGGTACTTTGACCCTGCCGTTGGCAAGACGCGTCGCCTCGGTCACCGCCATCGATTTTTCCAGGGGCATGCTGGATGTCTTGAACGACCTCGCCGACAAGAGCAAGATCAGCAATATCCAAACACTGCATTGCGCCTGGGAAGATGATTGGCAGGCCAAGGGGGTTACACCGCACCACATCGCTATCGCCTCCCGTGCCATGGGAGTGGAAAACCTTGAAGCGGCCCTGCGCAAGATCAACGCCTATGCTGAAAAATTTGTCTTTTTGAGCGACCGGGTCGGTGCCACACCCTTCGACATCGCCGCCTTCGAGGCCATCGGCCGCCCCTTTGCCTCTGGGCCGGATTATATTTACACGCTCAACATGCTCTACTCCCTGGGCATCCACGCCAACGTCTCCATTCTCACCCTGGAAAGGGAACTCACCTACGCTTCGATGGCCGAAGCCGTTCGCTCCTATTCGTGGATGTTTACGGATCTCAGTGACCAGGAGAGCGCGGCCCTGGAGCGCTATCTCGACAGTCGCATCGTCAAGAGGGAAGATGGCTCGCTGACCTTGCACCGCCAGGATCCTCCCCGCTGGGCGGTCATCTGGTGGAGCAAGGAGTAAGCAGGTCCATGCCCAGCCACCGTCGGCCGAATGCATCCGGTCCAACCGTACCTTTTTGCCGTAACAGAAGACCCCTATGACCGAACAGTTCGATATCGTCGTCATCGGCGCCGGCCATGCCGGCTGCGAAGCCGCTTTGGCCGCCGCCCGGATGGGCTGCAAGACCCTGCTGACGGTGATCAATGCCGACACCATCGGGGCCATGTCCTGCAATCCGGCCATCGGCGGCCTGGCCAAGGGCCATCTGGTGCGGGAGATCGACGCCCTGGGCGGCGAGATGGCTAAAAACATCGACGCCACCTCGATCCAGTTCCGACGCCTCAACACCAGCAAGGGTCCGGCGGTGCGCTCGTCGCGGGCCCAGGCGGATCGGCTGCTCTATCGACTGCGCATGAAATCGGTGGTGGAGAATCAGCAGAACCTCACCGTCAAGCAAGCCATGGTCGAGGGCCTGCTCGTCGACCACGGAACCGTTTGCGGCATCACCACCTCCCTGGGAGAGGAGATCGGCGCCACCGCGGTGGTGGTGGCCACCGGCACCTTCCTCGACGGACTGGTGCATATCGGCATGAAGCACTTTGGTGCCGGCCGGCTCGGCGATGCCCCGGCCAAGCGCCTTTCCGCCTGGTTCAAGGCCCAGGGCTTTGCCGTCGGACGCATGAAGACCGGCACCGTGCCCCGACTCGACAGCAACTCCATCGATTACAGTGAACTGGAAGTGCAGCACAGCGATCAGCCGCCGGCCCACTTCGCCTACAGTTCACAGGGGAGTTACACCCTGCCGCAACTGCCGTGCCACATCACCTATACCAACGCCACCACCCATGAGATCATCCGCTCAGCCATCGGTCAATCGCCGATGTATGCCGGGATCATCAAGGGCATCGGGGCACGCTATTGTCCTTCCATCGAAGACAAGGTGATGCGCTTTCCCGAAAAAGACCGGCACCAGATCTTTCTCGAAC
>CAYSON010000433.1:0-3294 GCA_964432635.1 uncultured Desulfopila sp. | reverse complement strand
AAGATCCTCTATGCCTATGCTGAAGCGACCATTCCCAAGGTCACCGTCATTACCCGCAAGGCCTACGGCGGCGCCTACTGCGTGATGAGCTCGAAACATCTGCGTGGCGACCTCAATTACGCCTGGCCGAGTGCCGAGATCGCCGTTATGGGGGCCAAGGGAGCGGCGGGTGTCCTCCACGGCAGGGCGGCGCGGCAGGCAGACAATCCGGCGGAGTTTCTCGCCGAAAAGGAAAAGGAGTACCAGGACACCGTTGCCAATCCATATGTGGCCGCACAGCGTGGCTATATCGACGATATCATTGAACCTTCGAAGACGAGGACGCGGATTATCCGCGCCCTTAATCTGCTACGCAACAAGCGTGACACCAACCCCATGAAAAAGCACGGGAATATCCCCTTGTGATCATTGACCAGCCTTTGCCTATCAGGAGAGTCTCATGACGGTGAAAATCTTTATCAAGAGAAAGGCAGCGGGTGACACCACTGTCGAGTTGACCATGCTGTTGCGCGAGCTGCGCACCCTGGCCCTCGCCCAACCGGGCTACATCTCGGGAGAGACCTTGACCCGCCTCGATAAACAAGACGAGTGCATTGTCATCGGTACCTGGCAGTCCCTTGAGGATTGGAACAATTGGGTAAACAATCCCAAGCGCATCGCAGTGCAGACGGCGATCGACAAACTGCTCGGCGAAGAAACCGAGTACGCCCTCTACAGCTCATGATCCGGCACGGTGCCGATAGGCTCGAGGCTGGGGTGGTGGTCGGCCAAGGTTGCTGGCCATCTTGAAGAGAGGGAGGATGAATAATGGGTGAGAGGATGGCAGCGAATAAAAAGAAGATTGCAGCCGCCCTGGCCGCGGTCAGCGCATATCTGCAACAGGAAGAGGCAGCGGCGGCGGAACAGATGCCAACTGTATCCGGTCCGCCGGCATTCGACATCAGTCATTGGGGACAGAGTGGACGCCAGGAGATGATGGCCATGCGGAAACTCGTTCAACTTCGTGTATTTGCACGCCCTTAACGATATTCCTTGGCAACGACAAGGATCAAGGAGAGACAGATAATGAGCGATCAAGTAAAAATGACCAACTTGGACTACTCGGCGGATCGGCCCAAAGCAAAAAACCCGGTCAAGATCATGGACCTGTCACTGCGCGATGGGCACCAATCCCTTTTTGCCACCCGTGGCCGCACCGAGGACATGCTCCCGGTGGCCGAGTTGATGGACGAGGTTGGTTTCTGGTCCCTCGAGACCTGGGGCGGCGCCACCTTCGACACCATGCACCGCTTTCTCAACGAAGATCCTTGGGAGCGGCTGCGCATCCTCAAGCGGTATATCAAGAAGACCCCCTTTTCCATGCTGCTGCGCGCTCAAAATTTGGTGGGCTATCGCAACTATGCCGACGACCTGGCCTATGCCTTTGTCGACCGGGCGGCGGAAAACGGCATGGATGTCTTCCGCACCTTTGACGCCCTCAACGACTACCGCAATTTCGAGACGGTGGTCAAGCAGATCAAGAAGAGCGGCAAGCATTTTCAAGGCTGCATCTGTTACACCCTAACCGAACCGCGCCTCGGCGGCGAGGTCTACAACCTCGATTACTACACCAAGAAGGCCAAGGACCTCGAGGATATGGGCGCCGATTCGATCTGCATCAAGGACATGGCCGGCCTGCTCGCCCCCTACGATGCCTATCCCCTCATCAAGGCCCTGAAAAAGTCGGTCAAGGCTCCTATTCATCTGCATAGCCACTTTACCTCGGGCATGTCGCCGATGACCCATCTCAAGGCGATCGAGGCCGGGGTTGACATCATCGACACCTGCATGACCCCTTACGCCTACCGCACCTCGCACGCCGCGGTCGAACCGCTGGTCATGGCCCTGCTCGGCACCAATCGCGACACCGGCTTTGACATCAAAAAGCTCGCCGAGATCAACGACATCTTTGAAAAGCAGGTGATGCCCAAGTACAAGCACCTCCTCGACGATTCCAAGGTGTCGATCATCGATATCAATGTGCTGTTGCATCAGACCCCGGGCGGCATGCTCTCCAACCTGGTCAACCAGTTGCGCGAGATGGACGCCCTTGACAAGATCGACGAGGTCTACAAGGAGTTGCCGCGCGTGCGCAAGGATCTCGGCCAGATACCGCTGGTCACCCCCACCAGCCAGATCGTTGGGGTGCAGACGGTCAACAACGTTTTGCACGACACCCCCGGCGAGCGCTATAAGATGATCACCGGCCAGGTCAAAGACCTCTGCTTCGGACTCTATGGCAAGACCGCCGTTCCCATCAACCCTGAGGTTCAAGCCAAAGCCTTAAAGGGCTATGCACGCGGTGAGAAGCCAATCACCTGCCGTCCTGCGGAAGTGCTCGAACCTGAACTGGAAAAGGCCAAAAAAGAGATCGGCGATCTCGCCAAGGACCTCGACGACCTCATCCTTTATGCTCAGTTCCCGGTGACCGGCAAGAAGTTTCTCGAATGGAAATACGGCAAGGCCGAGCCGCCTGCAAGCGTCAAGCCGATCACCATCGCCGATGTCAAGAAGCGCGATGAGACGGTGAAAAAGGCTTTGGCCGGGAAGATGGTCGAGATCAAAACAGTTGAAAAACCGCTGAAATCCCAAGCGGTGCGCACCTTCAACGTCTTTATCGATGAAGAGTATTTTGCTGTCGAGGTCGATCCGGTGGGCAATCCCCATGTGGTCGCCATGGCACCGCCTGCTGTGGCTGCACCACTGCCCGCGCCGACGCCATCGGCACCCATGCAGGCTCCGGCCCCCGCACCACCGCCCGAGCCGACACACCACGGCGAGGGCACGGTGGTGCTGGCGCCGATGCCGGGGATGATTGTCAAGTATCTGGTTAAGGCCGGAGACATCGTCAAGCAGGGCGATACCGTGGTCATCCTTGAAGCGATGAAAATGGAGAATGCTCTCACCGCTTCTCGTGCCGGCAAGGTGCAGGGGATTAAATTCGCCAGCGGCGACACCGTCGCCAAAGGTGCGGTGCTCTGCGTTATCGAATAGCTGATGATCGGTGCCGCTCGTCAGACGACGAGCGGCAAACTCTACACACACCCGCCCCAAAACCATCTATGTACGGTGGACGGGCGGGTGTGGTTTTTTTGTGGGAGGAGAAAGCTCAATGCTCATCAAGGAACTCAATGGTTGCACCCCCGTTTACGGCAAGGAGTGTTTTTTTGCCGATTATGCGGTAGTGATCGGTGACGTCGTCCTCGGGGATCACTGCTCGGTGTGGTTTCATGTGGTGATTCGTGGCGATGTAAA
>CAYSON010000432.1:0-3302 GCA_964432635.1 uncultured Desulfopila sp. | reverse complement strand
CCCAGCTCCAGTCGAGTGCCGATCTCCGGGTTGAGATCGGGCGGGACCTGCTCGATCGGCACCTCCATCATCATTTCCTCGTTGCGCGCGCCGTAGGCCTTGTCCACCGGGATGAACACGGTCTTCTTCTCGCCAACCTCCATGCCCAGCAGGGCCTCGTCGAAACCGGCGATAACCTGACCGCTGCCGACGGTCACACTGAGAGGCTCGCGCCCCTCCGAACTGTCAAAGACCGTGCCGTCGGCCAGGCATCCGCTATAGTGCACCTTGACATTATCGCCTCGTCGTACCTGTATCATGTCACTCCTTGTTCCGGAACTCCCGGATAATTGCGATTTTCCCGCCCACGGCGGGCAGTGGCGACCGCAGCCGGCGAAACGGCGGCGATCCTCTTCCGGCAGCGCTGCCGGACCATGGCAATAATTAAACATCTTCGATCGGATTGCAACCGGGGCAGGCCATGAAGAAAAGACGAATCATAGTGGTCGGCGGCGGTGCCGCCGGCCTGATGGCGGCGGGTCGAGCCGCCGCCTCAGGCGGCGAGGTGCTTCTGCTGGAAAAGATGGAGCGAACCGGGCGCAAGATCGGCATCAGCGGCAAGGGCCGCTGCAACCTTGGCAACACCGCACCGCTCCCCGAGTTTCTCGCCCGCTTCGGCAAGAACGGCCAATTTCTCCGCCAATGTCTGCAGCAATTTTTCACCCCCGAGTTGACGATGTTTTTTGAGGAGCGGCGTTTACCTCTGGTGGTTGAACGCGGCGGCCGCATTTTTCCCGCCTCTGGGCGGGCCCTCGACGTGGTGCGAGTGTTGACCGACTGGGCCAAGGCGAGCGGGGCGACGGTGCGGGTGGGCAGCCCGGTGCAGGAGATCCTTGCCGAAGCGGGACGGGTGGTCGGGGTGCGCTGCGATCAGAAACGTATCAACGGCGATGCAGTCATCCTCGCCACCGGCGGTAAATCCTACCCCCGTACCGGCTCAAGCGGGGACGGCTACTTCTTGGCCGCAACACTCGGCCACAACATCGTGCCGCCCCGTCCGTCCCTGGTTCCCCTGGAGTGCGCCGACACTGCGGTGCGCGCCATGGCCGGTCTGGAGTTGCGTCATATCGAGGTGCGGCTGATGGTTGACGGCAAGCGGGTCGGCAAGCAGTTCGGCGAGCTGGCCTTCACTCCCTCGGGCGTCAGCGGTCCGACCGTGCTCACCCTGAGCGGCACGGCGGTGGACGCACTTGATCAGGGACAGCGGGTAGCGCTGGTACTCGACCTCAAACCGGCCCTTGATCACGCCCAGCTCGACGCCCGCCTGCTCCGCGACCTGACCGCCCGTGGAGACGAGCCGGTCAGCTCCATCCTCCGTGGACTTCTCCCCAAGGAGATGGTGGCGGTGTGCCTGGCCGGGTGCGACCTGCCCGCCGAGATCGACTGCCGCAGTTTTCCCGCCAAGATGCGGAAACGTCTGGTCCAGTGGCTCAAGGAGTATCGCATATGCATCGATGGCTACCGCTCCTTCGATGAGGCCATAGTCACCGCCGGCGGCGTGGCGCTCAAGGAGATTGAGCCGCGCACCATGGAGTCGCGCCTGGTCAAGGGCCTGTTCATCGTCGGCGAACTCCTCGACCTGCACGCCGACACCGGTGGCTACAACCTGCAGGCAGCCTTCGCCACCGGCTGGGTGGCCGGCGGCGCCGCCGCTGCCATCACCTAGCGATCAAAACAGGGCCGAGCCGAACTCCTCGTAGACCTTTTCGATGGGAATGGCGAAACCGATCCCCTCGGTATCCCTGAGGATCATGGTGGTCACCCCACGCACGTAACCGCTCTCGTCGATGATCGGCCCACCGCTGTTGCCGGGGTTGATGGCCGCATCAGTCTGCAGGAACACCTGGCCCTCTGGCCCCTGGGCGCGGAAACCGGAAAAGATGCCGGCGGTGACCGTGTGCCGCAACCCCACCGGACTGCCGATGGCGTAGAGCTTGTCGCCCTGGCTGAGTTTTTTGCCGGCCGGAGGCTTGTCGAGGTGGGAAGCCTTGGCCGAGTAAAGGGAGAGCAGGGCGATATCCTGGTTGGAGCTCACCACCAGATAATTGCCGGCATGGGTCGAGCCATCGGCGAGAATGATCTTCAGCTCCGAGGGCTGGATCTTGCGATCGACCTTTTCCAGGCGCCGCTCGCTTTCCTCCTGTTTCGGCAAGACCTTGCGCAGCTCCTCCTCGTGCTGTTCGATGATCATGGCCAGCTGGCTGCGCGCTGGACTTTTCGGCATCTGCTGGAACTTGCCCTTCCACTCGGCCAGTTTTTGTTGCTCGAGCTCGATGAAGCGTCGATCCTTTTCGATCTTACTGCGCAGCTCGGAGAGTTTTTTCTCGTCAAACTGCACCACGTGCTTGTTGGTGACGATGTAGTTCTGATTGACGAAAAAGCCGGCGCCGGTGGTGCCCCAAGGCGTTTCAATGGAGACGGTGGCGTTCTTGGCCCGCTCGATGACATTGTCTGAGACAACCGCCCCCGGCTGCTGTTGTGGGGGCTGCGGGGCCTTGACCACTGGTCGCTGTTCGGGTTTCTCCGCAACCTTTTCCGCCTGGGTTGGCGGAGCCAACGATGTACCCTGCTGCACCGCTAGAGGTTGGTTCATGGTCACGGTCAAGTAATAGGTGGTTCCGGCCACCACCGCCACCAGCAGCACGAGTGAGGGGAGCAGCGGCAGGCGTTTTTTCCCCTGCTCATTGGCACGCTCCACTTCCTGCTCCTGACGACGCTCCTGAACCTTCTGGTAGCGGGCGAAAATCACCCCGCAGAGGTCGCATTCCACCGTATTGTTCTGTTCCTGCTGGCACTTCGGACAACGCATCGTTTTCCCCATTGGCGAGGGTTAGCAGTTGACATCTCGACAGAGCCGAGTTTTCTTGATACCATATCAGTATCCCTGCGATTGTTCAAGAAATGGCAAATACCTGCCTGTTTTTTCGTGATCTGGAGACATCTTGCCGTGCCGCTTACCATCAGCCCCAAACTGGTTCTCCCTGACCACGAAATTACTCTTATCGCTATTCGCGCCCAAGGGGCCGGCGGGCAAAACGTCAACAAGGTGGCGAGCGCCATCCACCTCCGCTTCGACATCATCACCTCCTCGCTGCCCGAGGAGGTGAAACTGCGTATGTTGGCAAGCAACGACCAGCGCCTCAGCGACAGTGGCGTCCTCATCATCAAGGCGCAGCAGTACCGCACCCAGGAAAAGAACCGTGCCGACGCCCTGGAGCGGCTGGTGCGCATTATCCGCCATGCCGCCACCCCGCCGAACAGAT
>CAYSON010000431.1:0-3323 GCA_964432635.1 uncultured Desulfopila sp. | reverse complement strand
ACGGCAACCGGACCCGGGTGAAGGTGGTCAAGAACAAGGTGGCACCGCCCTTTAAAGAGGCGGAATTTGACATTATCTACGGTGAGGGCATCTCCAGGACCGGCGATCTCCTTGATCTCGCCAGCAGCCTTGAGATCATCGAGAAAAGCGGTTCATGGTACTCCTACAAGGAAGAACGCATCGGCCAGGGACGGGAGAACTCCAAGCGCTTTCTCCTTGAAAATCCTGAAATGGCTGCGGAAATTGAAACCAAGGTGCGTCTCGCTTACGGCCTGCCTCCTGTTGGCGAGCAACAGGCCGCCGTCGACAGCCCGGCTCCAGTCGAATAACTGGCAAGTCTGGTAGTTTCTTCCTTGAACACAGCAGGCCCGACCGGCAGGCGGGCCTGCTGACTTTCTTTTCAGTGAACAACGTGACCCCTAAAAAATCAAATACCTATGATGTCATCATCGTCGGCGGGGGCCCGGCCGGGCTCTTTGCCGCCTATTATCTCAGTGAGCACTCCTCGCTCAAGGTACTGCTCATTGAAAAGGGCAAAGCCTCGCTCAAACGAAAATGCCCGATCAAGGACGGCGGCTGTATAAAATGTCGCCCCTGCAACATTCTCTGCGGCATCGGCGGTGCCGGACTCTTCTCCGACGGCAAGCTCAATTTCATCCACAAGCTGGGCAAGACCGACCTCACTCAGTTTCTCGAGGTCTCCGCCGCCATGGCGCTGATAGATGAGACCGAAATGATCTTCAATCGCTTCGGAATGGACGGCAAGGTCTTTCCAAGCGATATGGACATGGCCCACACCATCCGCAAAGAGGCGCGCAAGCAGGGCATCGATCTCCTCATCATCAAGCAAAAACACCTTGGCAGCGACAATCTCCCCAACCACATTGCCAAGATGGCCGACTATATTGCCGACAAGGGGGTTGCCTTCCACCACTCCGAGGAGGTGCGCGAAGTGTTGGTGGACAAGGGTCAGGTACAGGGGGTACGAACCAATCGCGCCGACTATTTTGCCGCCAATGTCATCCTCGCCCCAGGTCGCGTGGGGGCAGAATGGGTAGCCGGGATTGCCAAGCAGCACGGCATCGAGGTGTCGCAACGGGGCATTGAGGTGGGGGTTCGCGTCGAGGTGCACAACGAGATCATGCAGGATCTCTGCTCAGTGATCTACGACCCCACCTTTTTTGTGCGCACCTCGAAATACGATGATCAGACCAGAACCTTCTGCACCAATCTTGGCGGTTTTGTGGCTCTGGAAAATTACCAGAACTTCGTCTGCGTCAACGGTCACGCCTATATGGACAAAAAATCGAACAACACCAACTTTGCCTTTCTCTCCAAGGTGGTGCTCACCGACCCGGTGGAAGACAATCAGGCCTATGGCGAATCGATCGGCAAACTGGCCACCCTGATCGGTGGAGGAAAACCGATCCTCCAGCGCTATGGCGATCTCAAACGGGGCCGGCGCTCTACCTGGAACCGGGTGCAGAACAGCTATATCGAACCGACCTTGAAAAGTGTCACCTGCGGCGATATCGCCATGGCCCTGCCGGAACGGATCCTCACCAATCTCATCGATGGACTCGACCAACTCAATCAGGTCATCCCCGGGGTAGCCAACGACGAGACCCTGCTCTATGCCCCGGAGATCAAATTCTTCGCCACCCAGGTTGATACCGACGGCAACCTGGAGACTTCAGTGCGTGGCCTGTTCGTCGCCGGAGATGGCCCCGGCGTGGCCGGCAACATCGTTTCGTCCACCGCCACCGCCCTGATTCCGGCAAAAACCATTATTGCCCGGGGGGGCCAGGGTGCATAATCGGTGAGATTTTATCTTGACGTGCGGAGCTTTGATTTTATATTTGAAGGCCTGTGAGAATTGTTCTCAATCAAAACTATTTCAAAGGAGAAAGTTATGCAGAAGTGGGAATGTCCTTGTGGCTATATCTATGACCCGGCAGTTGGTGACGCAGATCATGGGGTAGCCCCGGGTACGGCCTGGGATGATCTTCCGGAAAGCTGGGTCTGCCCGCTGTGCGGTGCGGAAAAGGAAGCATTCTGGAAAGCCGATTGATCTCGCCATGGGAGGCGCTCGAACTCGGGCGCCCACCCATGAGGCAATGTTCCACCTCTTGCCGCCGCTCCTTGCTATCGACCATCACCTCAACCGTCATCACGGAGTCAGCATGAGCCTACTTGTTACCCGACCGGCCCCCGATTTCACCGCCACAGCGGTGATGCCCGACAATTCCTTCAAGGAAGATTTCCGCCTTTCCGACTATCGCGGCACCTACGTGCTGCTCTTTTTTTATCCCCTCGACTTCACCTTTGTCTGCCCTTCCGAGATCCTCGCTTTCAACAAGGCGGTGCAGGAATTTTCCGACAATAATTGCCAACTGATCGGCATCTCCATCGATTCGCATTTCGCCCACCTCGCCTGGAAAAACACCAAGGTCAACGACGGCGGTATCGGCAATATCGACTACCCCCTGGTCTCCGACCTCGACAAATCAATCTCCAAGGCCTACGAGGTGCTGCTCGACGCGGGAATCGCCCT
Organism: uncultured Desulfopila sp.; assembly: GCA_964432635.1. GTDB lineage: Bacteria > Desulfobacterota > Desulfobulbia > Desulfobulbales > Desulfocapsaceae > Desulforhopalus_A. The sequence goes on along the minus strand of CAYSON010000431.1, from coordinate 769 downwards.
GCGCGGGCTCTTTCTTATTGACCGGGAAGGCATCGTTCGTCACCAAGTGGTCAACGACCTTCCCCTCGGCAGAAGTGTCAACGAGGCTCTGCGCGTTTTGCACGCCCTGCAGTTCACCGAAAAACACGGGGATGTCTGCCCGGCCAATTGGCAAAAGGGCGAGGAGGCCATGAAACCGACGGCTGAAGGGGTCGCCGCCTACCTCAAGGCTCACCTCGGCGAATAATCACCAGAGCAAAAGCCAACAGCTTCCCACAAGGGGGGAGACGGTATTCTCCCCCCCCCCTTGCGGTATTTCAGGTAAAAATCCCCTCATACATTTGCGGGTGAAAACCAACATAGTAGACCCGCCCGATCCTCAGGGTCGGGGCCCGCAGATTTCCGGAAGGCCCGGTTATCTTTTTGAGCATTTCCTGGCGATCGGCGCTCTTTGGATCGAACTCCACCGTCTTCTTGCCCACCGCCACCACCACCTTGTCCGCCCCGGCTATCACCTGCCAGGCATCCTCCTGTGGATATGACCGTTTTTTGGCGTCCACCTCCTCATTGATCTGCACTTCCCTGCCGGCTAACGCAGCCCGTGCGTTGTTGCAGGAAACTCAGCCCTTGCGCAGATAGGCCCAATCGATGTCCATGTCATCCTCCTTTTTGGTAAGCTTACAGTCCAGCCTCACCCCACGGTGCCCAAAATTCGCCCTGTCGCCACAAACCCCATATGGAGCACGAGAAAAACGTTCATGCAGAGAAAAAGATAGTGATATCGTTTTTC
>CAYSON010000430.1:0-3328 GCA_964432635.1 uncultured Desulfopila sp. | reverse complement strand
GCGGTGGTGCGAATAGGAAACTTAAAACGCTTCATATTGCCATTACGAAACTTGACGGTCCACATAATGGAGTCAGAAGATCTCATTGGGTGAACCTGGCCGCCCATCGGCACGAAGTCGTCATAACCTCGAACAAAAATCGCACCTTGTGGGCAAATTTTAACACAGGAATAACATTCCCAGCATGCATCCGCCTCTTGATTGTAGGCTTTCATTTCCTCAACGTTGAGAACCATCAGATCGTTGGGACAGATGTACATGCATGCGGTTTTGTCTCCACCCTTGCAACCATCACACTTGGCAGGATCTACATAACTTGGCATTCAACTACCTCCTCAGTTTTTGCATTAACTGTTGTGACCCTGAACCGACAGGGCCCACTCGAACTCTTTACAACAAAAAAAACCTCGCTTGTCCATGACCGCAAAAACACCCACGAACAATTAAGCAATACTACGGAAAAAGCTGTTATTTCAAACAAAAGAAACGACTTGGTGCTGAATGACTGCTCATTTTTCTCAATGGATTCTTTTAATTGGTCGCCTAGGAATTGTCAAGAAAATTCAACAATAGTCAATTGCCGTGGCTGTAGTCTCCGCGGGCGATTACCTCCCGGGGCCGCGCCCCGTCGGCGGGGCCAATGACTCCTTCCTTTTCCATCATCTCGATCATTCGCGCCGCACGATTGTAGCCGACCCGCAAACGTCGCTGCACCATGGAAATCGAGGCTTGACCGGTTTGGGTGACGAGAGCCACCGCCTCGTCATAGCGATCGTCGTAGTCACCGGCAGCCCCTTCGCCCTCCTGATCCTCTTCACGTTCCAGTTCTTCGAGCATCGCCTCATCATAGGTCGAACTGCCTTGCTCTTTCCAAAAATCAACGATGCCGGCGGTCTCCTTCTCGGAAATAAAGGCGCCGTGAATGCGCTTGAGCTGCGAGGTGCCCGGCGCCAGGAGGAGCATGTCGCCTGCTCCGAGCAAATGCTCGGCTCCTGAGGCATCAAGAATGGTGCGAGAATCGATCTTCGATGAAACTTTGAAGGAGATGCGGGTCGGGAAGTTGGCCTTGATGAGGCCGGTCAGGACGTCCACCGAGGGCCGCTGCGTGGCAAGAATCAGGTGGATACCGGCGGCACGAGCCATTTGCGCCAGACGGGCAATACTTGCCTCGACGTCTTTGGAGGCAACCATCATCAAGTCAGCCAGTTCGTCGACGATCACCACAATATAGGGGAGTTTCTCGCCGCTGTTCTGATTGTAGGAGTCGAAACTTTTCACCCGCGCCTCTTCCAATAGCCGGTAGCGTCGCTCCATCTCTCGCACCGCCCAGTTCAAGGCGCGTGAAGCGAGCTTCGGATCGACCACCACCGGATGCAAGAGATGGGGAATGCCCTCGTATCCGGAAAGTTCGATACGCTTGGGGTCGATCATCAAAAAGCGTACCTCCTCCGGAGTGGCATTGTAAAGGATGGAGGCGATAATGGTATTGATACCGACGCTCTTGCCCGCCCCGGTGGCCCCGGCGATCAATAAATGCGGCATTTTGGCAAGGTTGGCCATGGCCAAATTACCAACCACGTCCAGGCCGAGGGCAATGGCCAATTTATGGGAGTTGGCACGGTACGCCTCATCAGCGATGAGGTCGCGGATAAAAACTATCTGACGCTTCTCATTGGCAATCTCGATACCGAGCGCTGCCTTGCCCGGCACGGACCCGACAACGCGCACCGATTGGGCGCGCAGACCAAGGGCGAGATCATCGGAGAGACCAACGATCTTGTTAATCTTCACCCCCGGCGCCGGCGAATATTCATAGGTCGTCACCACCGGCCCCGGAGAAATCCCCACGACCCGGCCGTTGACGCCGAAATTCTTGAGTTTTTGTTCGAGCTGCTGCGAGGTGCGGTAATAAACATCCTTATCTATAGGCTGTTGCTGGTGATCCCCTTTGCTGAGCAGTGTCAGCGGCGGCAGGCGCCATTCACCGCGGGCGGTGAGTTGGGCGGCAAAGGCTTCATCGGTGCCCTTTTTCTCTCCGAGCTTTACCGGTTCCTTAAGCACCGGGACGGAGGTCGCTTGCATCGTCCCCGGCGACTCGACCGGGCGTGACATGACCCTTTCGCCTTGCTTGTCGAGAGGTTTTTCTTCACGACCGGTGGCTTGTTCGACCGGGCGCTTGACCACTGCCGTGCTCACCGACCTGGCCAGGCTGACCGGTATCTTGCCGATGGCCAGCATCAGTCTATAGAGAGAAAAATGGGTGGCCAACATCAGGGAAAAGAGCAGAAGCAATAGCAAGGCGAGGACTGATCCGCCAGGACCGATCGCCTCATCGAGCATAATGAAGAACGATTTTCCGATAAAGCCACCCAGTCTGTAATACCTGGGGTCAAGAATCGAGAAAGCAGACAGCAGTCCACAAAACGACAGAACCGTACCGGTCAGACCGCCGACGATATGCGGCAGGCGATGCCCACTAACACGAGTTATGAACAGGCTAACGGCATAAAAGACAACCAGGGTGGGCAACAGGTACGCACCCCAGCCGGTAAAGCCGAACAGGGTCTGGGCGATGAAAACACCAATGGCTCCACACCATTTGACACTTTGGTCAAAGGTGTAGCTATAGAGACTGAGATAGAGGAACAGGGCAAGGAAAATTGCGAGAACCGCCAAGGCCTCCTGCCCTAGACCTGGACGTGATGACTGCGCTGTTTGCACCATGGGGACGACTTCGTGTTTCTTCTCCTCGAGAGAAATTGACTGGGAATGAAGAGGTAATCGAAATTTCGAGGAATTGCAAGAAACACCGGCCATCTCGTCCTAGGCCGGAAGCACCTTTGACTTAATGGAATCAAGAATTCCGTTGATGAATTTGGGTGAATCGTCACCGGCGAAGCGCTTGGCTATCTCTACCGCCTCGTTGATGGCTACCTCTGGGGGCACATCCACCATTTCCAACATCTCGTATACGGCTATTCGTAAGAGGTTGCGCTCGGTAGGCGCAATTCGGCTTATGCGCCAATTAATGGCGGTCTCGCCAATCAACCGATCGAGACGTTCAATGTCACTGCAGATGCCGCGCAGTAACAGCAGGGCATACTCGCGCGCCTTCTTGTTCGCCTGGAAAAGATTGCAAAACAGCTCGAAGCGATCGTCGAGATCGTAACCGTGCTGCTGATCCTTGCCGATGGTGAAATCTTCCTGATAAAGGAATTGGAGAGCTATTTCTCTTGAGGCTCTGCGCGTGCCCATAATACCTGTTCAATAAAATCGATCGGTTGACAAGAGGGACTGGTAATTGTTCTCCCCAGGTTTTCTCTCAGTG
>CAYSON010000429.1:0-3353 GCA_964432635.1 uncultured Desulfopila sp. | reverse complement strand
GGACCGCACGATCCTGATATACCCGCCCAAAACGGTGCAGTTCATAGAGCATCGGCGGCGACCCTGCCCTGCAAGAGCTGAAAGAGGAGGTTGAGGGCGAAGGCCAGCCCAAGGAGCACCATGCCCAGGGCCACCGCCAGAACGAACTCGCCCTTGTCGTATTCCAGGGCCATGGCGGTGGTCATGGTGCGAGTGAAGCCCTTGGCGTTGCCGCCGAGCATCATCGAGATGCCAATCTCGGCGATGACCCGGCCAAAGGCGGCGATGATCGCGGCAATCAGTGCATAGCGGGCCTCGATCGCGACCATCGACACCATCTGCAGGCGGGTGGCGCCGAGGGTCAGGGCGGTGAGGCGGTAACGCCGATCGATGCGGCTGATGGCGGCGATGACCATGGTGGCGATCACCGGCACGATGAGAATGACCTGGCCGATGATCATTGCCTGCTGGGTATACAGCAAGTCGAGGAAGCCGAGGATGCCACGCCGCGAGATAAAGGCATAGACCAAAAGGCCGATGACCACCGTCGGCATGGCCAGGAGGGTGTTGAGTACGGTGAGGGTCAAGCGCTTGCCGGGAAAGGTGGTAAAGGCGATCAACAGGCCAAGGGGCAAGCCGATGAGAGCGGCGATGATTGTGGCAGCACCGCTGACTCGCAACGAACAGGAAACGATGGTGAGAAGCTCGGGATCGCCGGAGAAGAGGAGAAGCAGGGCGGCCCTGCAGCTTTCAATCAGTAGCTCCATATCTGTGCACGAAAAAAATGTGTCCGCTGGGTGACGACGCCGGCCTGGCCTGGGCGGTGGCAGGAGCTTCCTGCCACCGCTGGTTACGAGCCACTGCTATTTGATGACATCAGGGAAAAACAGTTGTTTGCCTTCCAAAAGGAATCCGCCGATCGTTCCCTGCCCTTTGGGTGAAATGAGCCACTGGGCGAATTTCTCTGCCAGGTCATGACGAACGTGGGGATGCTTTTGTGGATTGACGGGAATGACGCCGTAGGGGTTGGCGAGCAGCTCGTCTCCCTCGCAGAGGATTTCCAGATCCACCCCCGGCTTTTTGCCCCATTTGTAGGTGATATAGGTACCGCGGTCGGCCAGGGCATAGGCCTTTTTCTCGTCGGCGTAGGTGAGGGTTTTCCCCATTCCCTGCCCGATGGAGAGGTACCAGCTGGCGGAATCGGTGGGCTGCTTCGCCGCCACCGTAGTGGTCTTACCGTCCTTGGTCAGGGACAACCCCTGGTCGGCGAGGGGTAGACCGGTGGCCGTCCACAGTTCCTGTTCCTTGGTGTGGGTGCCGCTGTCATCCCCGCGGGAAACGAAGGGCGCCTTGGCGGCGGCGATCTTCTTCATGGCCTCGGCGGAATTGGCAAGTCCCTTGATTTTGGCTGGGTCGTCAGTTGGCCCGACGATGATAAAGTCGTTATGCATCACCGCATAGCGTTTGGTGCCGTAGCCTTTTTCGACAAACTCCTTCTCCCGGTCGATGGCATGCACGAAGATGACGTCGACATTGCCGTCGATGCCATCGCGAATGGCGGCGCCGGTACCCTTGGCTACCACCTTGACTTTGATGCCCTCGTCCTTCTCAAAGGCCGGCAACAACACCTCGAGCAGGCCGGAGGATTCGGTGCTGGTGGTGGTCGACATCTTGAGAACCTTCTCTTCCGCCTGCGCCATGGTGACGCAGGCGGCGGCCAAGGAAAAGGCGATGGTCACTGCCGAGAAAATTTTTTTCATAGCTTTCATTCTCCTTTACTGAGGTTATCGGGAAAAATCATGGTACCGCAGAGGGACAGATCGTAGCCGAGGAAGGAGTCGGCGAGTTTGCGAAACTCCGCATCGTGCAACAACCCGAGAAACTGCTGTACCGCCTTGTCAAAAAAGTGCTCCCTCGCCACCAGAAGGTCGAAACGCTCCCAGCGCAGGGGAAGAAAGTCAAGGTCGAGCAAGCCCGCCACCGGCCGTATTGCCGGGCCGGCATCGGCCTGGCCGGAGAGAACCGCCAGGCCGACATCAAGATGGCGGGCTAGCTCCTGATGATAACCGACAATCGATGAAGATGAGATTGACGATTTGGCGATCTCGTAGTCGAGCAAGAGGCGGGTACCGGTACCAAGAGGCCGATTGACGATGCGTACCCCCGGGTTGGCCAGATCAGCGATGGTGGTGATGTTTTTCGGATTGCCCTTGGCGACGAGAATTCCCTGGTGGCGCTTGCTGAAGTTGACGAACACCGGCAGACGGTCGAGCTCCTTTTCGGCAAATTCGAAATTGTATTCGCGATCGTCATCCTGAAGCAGGTGACAGACCCCGATATGGCACAACCCCCGGCGCAGGCAGGTGAGGCCACCCATACTGCCGAGGTTGGCGAAGAACGGGGTAATGGTGGTGCTGTTTTTATGAAAGAGGTTGAGGGTCCGGGCAAAGAGCAGATCGTCGCTACCGGCCAGCAGCAGCCGCCCCGAGTCGCTCGGTTTGGCGGTCACGGCCTGCGGCAGGTTGATGATATTAGCCTCCAGCCACTCCTCCACCAGGGAGCGGGGGAACATCCACTTGCCGGTGACCTTGGTGGCCGGCAGACCTTTGTCGTTGACCAGGGCGTAAACCATCTTCTCGTTGACCTTGAGGAGCTTGGCGACCTCCTTGGTATTGAGAAACTTGGCAGTATAAGATTGATCCATTGGTTTTCCTTTTTTCTGGTGAAAAGAGTCGCGGTCAACCGCCCAACTCAACCGGAGGGTCCCCGACCAACCTTGGAGGTGGTTAGCTTCCGCCGGTGATCTTGTCAAGATTTTCTCGTCGGTTTTCTTATACTTACCGGAACGAACCAAAACTGACACTAGGGAGGGCTTTGCAGGAAGCGACTGAGGGTGGCGTAGAGCTGCCGACAGTCGGCGGCGATCAGCTTTTCAAGATGGAGAAAGGCGTGCACCATACTGGGGTAATGCTGACGCACCACTTCTACCCCGTGCGCACGTAATCGCTCTCCATAGCACCGCGCCTCATCCCTTAGGGGACAACAGCCGGCGGTGGCGATGAAGGTTCGTGGAAATGAGGGCGGGATGTCCATAAAGAGCGGTGAGGCGGCATGGCGGTCCTCGTTACCCTGGAAATAGTGGTCAATGGCCCAGAGAATGCGTTCCTTTTCCAAAAGGTACCCCTGGGAAAAGAGCTCCACCGAGGGCTGGGAAAGGGTGTAATCGAGCAAGGGATAGATGAGCGCCAGATGGTGAATTACCGCTGCCAGGCAGCGGTGGACCAGTGTCGCCGCCAGGGCCCCGCCGGCGCTGTCACCGGCCAGGGCCAGATCGGGGCCGTGGTTCAAACCGAGTCGCAGCAACATTTCACCGT
>CAYSON010000428.1:0-3365 GCA_964432635.1 uncultured Desulfopila sp. | reverse complement strand
CTCGCCAATATGAGCCATGAGATCAGAACCCCGATGAACGGCATCATCGCCGCCACCGACCTCGCCTTGGCCGAGAAGGTTTCGGCGGAGGTCGAGCACTACCTGCATATCGTCCAGAATTCGTCCTATTCGTTGCTCGGCATCATTAACGACATCCTCGACTTCTCGAAGATCGAGGCAGGCCAGCTCGAGCTCAAGGAACGGCTCTTTCGCCTCGACGAGATGTTTGACCGCGTCATGGACGTCTTCGTCAACCAGGCAGCGGAAAAGGATATCGAACTGCTCCTTGACATCGACCCCGCCACCCCGCGTTTTCTTCGCGGAGATTCCTTGCGGTTGCAGCAGATCCTTATCAACCTTATCGGCAATGCCATCAAGTTCACCGGCCCCGGCGGCATCATCCTGGTCGCAGTCGGCCTCGACGAACAGCCCAAGGACCTCCAGAGACCGCAGACACTGCTTCGCTTTTCGGTCAAAGATACCGGCACCGGCATCGCCCCCGAGTACCTGCCGCTGCTGTTCGACCCGTTTACCCAGGGGGACTCCTCGTCGACCCGCAAATACGAGGGAACCGGCCTTGGTCTGAGCATCTGCAAGCGCTTCACCACCATGATGCACGGCGATATCGGGGTTACCACCGCCCTCGGCAAAGGCTCGACCTTCACCTTTACCGTGCGCTTGGAAAAGGTCGAGGATCAAAGTGGTTCACGCTATGTCTTTCCCCCCGACCTGCACGGGCTCACCGTTCTGGTGGTCGACGACAGCGCTGACAGCCGTGACATCATGAAAAAAATGCTGCTCTCGCTCGGTTTTCGCGTCGACACGCTTGCCTCGGGCGAGGATGCCCTGCAGCGACTGTCCGCCCCCCCTGAGGCGCGGAGCGCGGTCGATCTGGTCCTCATCGACTGGAAGATGGCCAAACTTGACGGCATCGAGACCTCGCGGCAAATCCGCGAAGAGATAGGATTGAATATGCCGATCATCATGATGACCGCCTTCTCCCGTGAGGTGCAGCGCTCCACCGCCGAACGGGTCGGCATCAACGGCTTTTTGACCAAGCCGATCTTTCAATCGACCCTCTTCGATGCCATCATGGACGCTTTTGGCAAGGTCAGGGAAGGAGAGGTTCGGGGCAAGGTCTCGCTGACCACCAAGGCCTCGATCTATAAAAAACAGCTGCGCGGCTGCAAGATCCTGGTGGTCGATGACAATGCCACCAATCAGGAGGTGGCTCAGGCCATCCTCAAGGGTGCGGGAATCACCGTCGTCGCCGCCGGCAACGGCCTGGAGGCCGTGGAGCGGGTGGTCGCCGAAGCCTTCGACGCGGTACTCATGGATGTGCAGATGCCGGAAATGGACGGTTACGAGGCCACCAGGCATATCCGTGCCCTGCCCGGTGGCGGAGCCCTGCCGATCATTGCCATGACCGCCCACGCCCTTAAAGGCGATGAGGAAAAATGTTTGGAGGCGGGAATGACCGGCTACGTCGCCAAACCGATCAACCAGGATCGCCTTTTCGCCACCCTGTGGCGCCACATCGCCGCACAGAAACGGAGCACCCCAGGCGACGGTGATCAACGTCCAGGCTGGGAACACGACCGGGAGGATCGGGTCACCGCTCCTCCGAGTGACGCCCCAGTGCTCGCCGGCATCGATGTCGGCGCGGTGCTGCAGGCCACCGGTTTAAGCTGGACCACCCTGCACGATATTCTCCAGGGTTTTCGCTGTGACAACCGCGACACCGTCGCCGCCATTCACCACGCCGCGCAAAGCGGAGATGTCGATAACCTCCGCCATCTTTCCCATAGTCTCAAGGGCAGCGCCGGGAATATTGGCGCCGGGGAACTGCGCGAGGCGGCAGCGGCGCTGGAGGAGGCCTGCTGCGCCGCCACCCCGGCCGAGATGGCCCGCCTCGCCGCAAGTCTCTCCAAGGAGATGGAGCGACTACTCAGGGTGCTGGAGGGCATTGCACCCGCCGCTGGGCCACGTCCCATCGCTGCCTCGGTCGAGCCGACCGACCCGGCCAACGCCATCGATCTCCTCACCGGCCTGGCCGAGGCCATCGACCGCGCCGACCCGGAAGAGATCGGCACCTTTGTCGCCCGGCTGCAGGACCGCCTCGACACCTTCAGTTATTCCACCCGCACCGCTCTCGCCACCTTGTTGGCAGAGACGGCGCGCTACGACTACGACCAAGCGCGTAAAACCCTGGCAACGATATTGCAGAGCTTCAAGGAGCAACAATGACCGATTCCCGCCCCCTCATTCTCATTGTCGACGACAACGCCACCAACCTCGATCTGCTCGTCAACACCCTCAAGGGCGACTTTCGCCTCGGCATCGCCAAGCGCGGCGAAGCCGCCCTGGAGTATGCCGAAAAATACCACCCCGATCTCGTCCTTCTCGATATCATGATGCCGGAGATGGACGGCTACGAGGTATGCGGCCGCCTCAAGGGGTCGGCGGCAACCGCCGACATCCCGGTGATCTTCATCACCGCCATGAGCGAGACCATCAACAAAACCAAAGGTTTCACCCTGGGGGCGGTGGACTATATCACCAAGCCCTTTCACGCCGCCGAGGTCAGGGCCCGGGTGCAGGCGCACCTGGCCATGGCCCGGAACACATCGGAACTGATCTCCCAGAACAGCCTGCTCGAAGGGATGGTGGCCCGCAAAACCATGGAGATCCAGGCCATGCTGCAAGGCATCATCAGCAGCATGGCGCTGATGGTGGAGATCCGCGATCCCTATACCTCCGGGCACCAGCAACGGGTGGCACAGCTGGCCTGCGCCATTGCCGAGCTGATGGGACTGTCTGCCGAGAGCACCGAGGGGTTGCGCATCGCTGCCCTGCTCCATGACGTCGGCAAGATCAGGGTCCCGGTATCGATCCTCAACCGCACTGGACAACTGCTCGAGGCGGAGATGGAGGTGATCAAGATCCACCCCCGCATCAGCCACGAGATCCTCCAGTCGATTCCCTTTCCCTGGCCCTGCGCGCGCATGGTGCTCGAGCACCACGAGCGTCTCGACGGTACCGGATATCCCCATCACCTCAAGGGGGACGGGATTCTCCTCGAGTCGAGGATTCTCGCCATCGCCGACGTCGTCGAGGCCAAAAGTTCCTTCCGCCCCTATCGTCCGGCCAAGGGCATCGAAGCGGCCCTGGAGGAACTGCGCCAGTATCGCGGCAGCCGCTATGACCAAGAGGCGGTCGACGCCTGCCTTTATCTTTTTGAAAAAAGCTCTTTTGCCTTCGAGCCTGCCCAAGAAGAGAGCTTTCGCCTGCCGCTCTCCGCCAGCCACCAAACCTAGCCCAAGGCGCAACAATAATAAAAAAGGGCCGCAGCCTCCTCGGCTCCG
>CAYSON010000427.1:0-3382 GCA_964432635.1 uncultured Desulfopila sp. | reverse complement strand
GGCAATCGAGCTGCTGAACACCCCGCCCTTGTTGGCGGTGGTATCCTTGATCTGCTTGATAGCGGTGTTGGTAGCCAGATATCGCCTGGCTCCGTCATCGAAAAAGACGTTGGCACCCTCAACGATAAAGCGCAACTCGCGGAAGACCTCGACAAACTGACGCACATTGCCGTGGTTGATCGTGTCCTTGAAGCCGCCGCAGGGAATGAACGCCTGAATGTTGGCCTGCTCGATGTACCTGCGGTTGGCGGGGTCGCAGAGAAAATTGCGGTGGAATAGGGCCCCGTCACGAATCACACGACCGTCCGGCAAGGTGACATTACCAGCCTCGATGGGTACACGAAAGCCGTCCTTGCTCAACTTGACTGCCGGAAACCCAAGCGAATTGACTCGTGGCCGCGAATTGCGCATCAGCGCCAGTTTGGTCAATTCTTCCCTGTCGAGCCCATGCGGATCAAAGAGCACCGAGCCGCCGTCGAGGATCAGGCAGATTTTACCCTTGTAGCACTGGATCTGATTGGCGCCGAGGTCACCATCCGGACCGCCGGTCATCATCAAATTGAGCTCTTCTTCCCGTTTTCCGTCGTGGGCGATCAGGGTGCGGAAACTCCCCATGATCGAGGTGGTGGTCATGCCGGAAACGGCAATGCGCCCGCCGATCTCGCCATGGATGACGCCCATGTCATTGCTCTGGACCCGTCGCTCCCCCTCCACCTGAAGGTCCACACCGTCATCGCCTTGATCGTAGAGCCCGAAGGTCTCGCCGCCGTTGAGCAGCCCGTAGGTGTCGTGGGGGATGCCGAAACTCTTTCCGGTGGTCAGCGTCCTCCAATGCTTATAGCCTCTGGCCTTGGCATGATAGGCAACATCGTCCATCAGCGGCGCCGTACCTTCGTCCGGGCCGAAGAAGACCATCTCCGGCTTGCCGTAATAGTCGAGGACATTTTCGTCCGGAAGAATCAAGTCCATGATCCCCTCGGTGTAATCGTTCAAGGCCTCGGCGCGATGGCCGGAGTATTCCGGCCGAGGGATCACCACACCCTTGGAACCGCTCTCGCAGATATCCTTGTGTTTGAGCCGCTGCGCCTTGGGGCCAAGGGCATAGTTGAGGAGCACGGCGTTGTCCAGCTCGGTGTCGTAGTTGGCACGGGAAACACGAATGAGACGCAAGCCGCCGCGGGCGATATCGGCGGCGCGGAGATGGGTGCCGCTGGCATAGTGGCCGTTGGCGAAGAAAATACCGTAGACAAAGCGGTTGAACACTAGAGGGTCGAGGATGCGGTTATCGAAGCGGAAGCAAAAGGACCTTTTTTCCGCTTTGTAAAAGTTGGTTTTCAAGGTGGAGGTGATCAATTTGCACAGGAACTTGAAAATCTCGTAGCCAAGGGGGAAATCTAAGAAACGCGAGGCGATGATCTTCTCGAACTCGGCCAGCCTTTCATTGAGCTCGTCATCTTGCAAACGGCTTTCCGCGTACTTGTAGAACTTTCGCTCAAACAATCTGTATAAAAAGGAGATCAGGTCGGGGTTCTTGGCCACCGTATCGAGAATCAGGCGGGAGGTATAGGTCGATTTGTTCGAGGTCTGCACTCTTTTGGCGAAGGCCTCGCGTTGATCCTTGCTGGTCAGGTTCTCGAGAATCTCCCGATCGGTGATGTTCTCGCTCTCCTTGTAGATGAAGAGGTGGGCGAAATCGATGGCATTCCCGGCAAAGAGCATCTCCTGGAAGGAGACACGCTCGTCCAGGTAAAGACGGGTGATGGGCCCGACGGCAAAGGAGAGGAAGGCGCGCAGGTCGGCGATAACCCCCGCCTCCTGTTGTCTCGTCAACTCCCCACCGACATAGAGGGTGCAAATCGACGACGACACCGACGCCTGAGCAAGATAGGGTTCCCAATAGGCACGCTGCAGCACCAGCCCGTGGTCGGCGAGGATCTTGCGCAATACCTGCAGCTGCGGGGAGACGAAATCGGAGTTGAACATCAAGCGGGTCTCCCCGCTATCCGGCAGATTGTACACCTCGACCAGAGGGACTATAGACTGCTCATAGGCACCGAGAAACCTTTCATAGCGCCTCCTGGTCGCCTCCGGGGTTACCTGAAAATCGCCGGCGACGGAAAAGAGAAAGCGCGAATTATCAAAGACCTCACGGGGATAATCCTTCACCATCTCCGGCCGGATGATATAGGTGGAATATTTGCTCTCCGGACTGAAATAGTACTCGCGGCGATGACCGGCGAGACGATGCTCAAGCAGAGTTTCCATGCTGTCACGGGTGTCCTCGGTGGCAATACGCACCCACTGCACCGTCCCCGCCTGAGGTGCCTCGAAATCGATCTGAGCAACACTGCCGTGCAGAGTGACCTGACCGTTGACCACCTTGATAGAGGTGGCGATGGACTGCAACAGGGGGGCAAGTGTTGCCTTGTGCAGTTTGGCAAAAAAATATTTCGGCAGCCCAAGGTCCTGAAGAAGGATTCCTGCCGCCAGATTGAGGCAGTTGGCAGTCAGCAGGCCTTCCGCAGAAAGATCGACCACCGCTTCGTAGAGAACTCGCGGATCAAGACCGACGCTTTCCGCCTGGGCGATAATTGCCGCGCCTTTGCTCGAAGCTTCATCCTGGACGTGGTTGTATGCCATGATGGCTCACCTTGGGGATATTGGAAACGAGGAGAGAATGAGACCGGCTCTTTCCCCACCGATGCCACAGCGGAAAAGAGCCGGCGAAACGAGCAGGAGTTGCTCGATGAGGTTAGCGGCGGTATTGCGAGCCGAGCACCAGGCCGAGATCGAAGGCCCGATTGTTCAAGGCCAGGAAATCTTTGGGAACGCGGTTGGCTACGGCGGCCATCACCGACTCCGGCTTGAGGATTTCGGTGATGCCGATGAGGGTGCCGAGGACGCAGATATTGAAAACCACCGGCTTGGCGATCTTTTCCATGACCGATTCGTACATTGGCAGCTCTATCTGTTTGGCGTCAACCTTGCGGGTGGTCTGGACGAACCGTGTATCGGTGAGCAGAGTGCCGCCTGGCCGGATGATCGAGGAGTAGGTGGTGTACGCCTCCTGGGTCAAGCAGACGAGGATGTTCGGCTGGGTAACCTCAGGGAAATTGATCTCCTGGTCGGAGATGATGATATCGCTGCGGGTGGCGCCACCGCGTGCCGCCGCACCATAGCTCTGCGACTGAGTGGCGTTGAGCCCTTCATGGATAACGGCGGCTTCGGCAAGAATGATCGCCGCGGTAATCACCCCCTGGCCGCCCGAACCGGAAAATACCAAGCGTATGCGGTTCATGCTCCCACCTCCTTCATGGCTACAGCGATGATCTTGTCATACTCTTCGCAATATTCAGGGGCGTCAATATCAACAAAAATACCT
>CAYSON010000426.1:0-3405 GCA_964432635.1 uncultured Desulfopila sp. | reverse complement strand
CGACCGTACGGGCGTGTTGGAAGACCGGTGCCGCAAGGTCGGCGAGGCCCTCGGCGTACTGGGGCAATATCTCCAGGGTGCCGATGATCTCAGCTGCCCCGGCGGGTTGGATGGGCATGTTCTCCAGTTCGCTAAAGGGACTGTGGATGATGCCGATGGGTTCAAAAGTAATTGTCATATGGGTATTCTCTGCTACGGATTGGTGCCGGGGCGGCGGCACGGGCGGATCGAAAATATCTCCTATTATCTTGGCACATCTTGCCGAAAAGGCCACGGACATTTGCATATATCCATTACATCTCCGAAGCCATTGACCGAGGACTCACCATCGGGTCCAATACCTCTGTCATGATCGGCAGCCACGGGTTGGCGCGGTTGCACCCCCTTTCCTCTTTTCCTTCGGCCACTTCATGTTGCGCTTGATCACCCTTGGTACTTTGGCTGGCCTCTTCTTCAGTTCCACTTTTGTGCTCAATCGACTGATGAGCCTCCAGGGTGGCCACTGGCTGTGGAGTGCGGCGCTGCGTTATTTCTTCATGGTCATCTTTCTTGGCATGTGGTTTGTCGCCCCTGGCAGTGGCCGTCACCTTGGGCAAGTGTGGCGGCTTTACCTCCGCCACCTGTGGTTGTGGACTTTGGCCGGCACCATCGGGTTCGGCTGTTTTTACGCCCTGATCACCTACAGCGCCACCTACGCCCCGGCCTGGGTGGTTGCCGCCACTTGGCAGTCGACCATTCTCGCTACGCCTCTGGTGCTGCTTTGTTTTGGTCACCGCATCGCCAAGCGGGCCCTGCTCTTTTCTCTGCTGATCTTTGTCGGGGTGCTGCTTATCAACCTCAGTCGCGCCGAGGTGGCCGCCCTCAAGGAAATCGTCCTTGGTTCGCTGCCCGTTCTCCTTGCCGCCGTGTGCTACCCTTTGGGCAATCAACTGGTGTGGGAGGCCGAGAACCGGGGCGGCAGGTTGCTGCCGCGCCTGGCCGAACCGCTGCTGACGCGCCCCTTTGTCAAGGTTTTCCTCCTCACCCTCGGGTCCCTGCCGTTGTGGATCGTCATCTTGCTGGTGGTAAGGCCGCCCTGGCCCGATGCCGCGCAGTTGCTGCAGACCGCCGCGGTGGCGCTGTGTTCCGGGATCGTTGCCACCGGGCTCTTTCTCTACGCCCGTCAACTGGCGGCCAACGCCTATCAACTGACGGCCGTTGATGCCACCCAGGCCAGCGAGGTGCTGTTTGCCTTGGCCATGGAGATGATCTTCCTCGGGACAGCCGCACCCACTCCTCTCGGGCTGGTCGGGATTGTCGCCACCGTTCTCGGGCTTGGCCTTTATCTACTCCGCCAGGCGGCCCCGGATCGAGGCGATATGCCCTCTTAATTCAGTAGCTTATACACCTGGGCCATCGACATTAACAGGCACATAAGGATGACCAGGGGGCGGATCAGCCGTTCCCCACCGTGCAGCATGGTGCGGCTGGCCAGGGCGGCGCCGCAGAACTGGCCGAGCATCATGGCCACCCCAATGACCCAGGCGACTTGGCCGGCGGCGGCGAAGAGGGCCATGGCGGCGACGTTGGAGGTGAAGTTGAAGAGCTTGGCGTGGATGGTCGACTCGAGAAGGGTTTGGCCACGCAAGAGAACTCCGGCGGCGGCATAGAAGGAGCCGGCCCCCGGGCCGATGGCTCCGTCGTAGAAGGCGATCACCGGCACCGTGGTCAGGCCGTAGGTTCTCTCGGTTTGGCGAGCCAGGCCACCTCTCTCACCTAAGCGCGGGTTGATGAGGAAATAGGTGGCGACGGCGAGCAGCAGCACCGGGATACCCCAGTATAGCCAGGAGGTGTCGACCCGCTGGATGAGCGACACCCCGAGCAGTGCCCCGATGGCGGCACTGACCACCGCGGGCAAGAGGCGCCCTAGCGGCAATCGGCCTTTGATGCTCAGCATCAGGGTGGCGGTGAGCGGGCCGACGAAGCCCTGGGCCTTGTTGGTGGCGAGGGCAGTCACCGGCGGCAATCCGGCGAGGAGCAGGGCCGGCACGGTGAGCAGGCCGCCGCCCCCGGCCAGGGTATCGACCCAGCCGGCGAGCAGGGCGACCAGGAACATGAGCAAGATGATGTGCGTAGGCCAATCTGGAAACATAGTCGCGGTACCGGGGTGAAGGGGCAGAAGGCGGGACAGTGGGCGGATCTTACTCCCTTTACTGCGGTTTGCCAGAAAAGAACACCTGGCCATGACATTTTTGGCGCTGCCCGGAGCCGGGACCAAGAGGAATCGCCCGGGTCCGTTTGGGGGCGTTGCCTGTCGATTACGCTGCTCCGCGAAGAGTGCTGGAGATTCGTGTAAAAACCGGGTGGTAACAATGTTATCCAGCCATAACAGCGAATCTGTTTGGAGATCCTAATACTTTGATTTTATATGACTATATAGCGTTGACGCATTTCATTCGGCGGTTGCCAGGGAATGAACGGGAATTCAGCCGGCATTTTTTTTCAGTCTCTAACGTATTAATTTTAGTTGGTATATTATAATACCAAGCCGAAGTGGGAAAAATGTTGGTAACATGATTAAACTTCCCGCTTGATGTATCAGTTATCTTCAGGTATATAATTAGAAAATGTGAACGTTTACACCCCTAGGGAGACCTTTGATGGGTGGAAACGTTCGTGGCATGATGCCGTCTTTTCGTAGAATACTTTGTCTTTTTGGTTTTTGCGAGGGCATCTCTTCCATTAACACAGAACGGTAAAGGAGGGGTCGGGTTTTTCACCGCAGCGTTGTGTGACAACAGAGTTACCGAGCGTTTTTTTTGCAATCGATGCATTTCATCCGTGGTTTTTGTGTGAGCCGCTGTTTCCGGGGGGAAATGGTGGGCGAGGGAAGAAATTGTCGAGGCGAGGTGACGGAGGCGATCTGTTGATGAGATAATCATCCAATAACGGGAGGTCGAGAAAACATGTCAAGTGAACTGTACGAAAAAATACGCGTCAACCCAAAATTCATCAAACTGGTGAAGGAAAGGGGAAAATTTCAGTGGACCCTGTCGGCCATCGTCCTCATCATGTTCTATGGCTATTTCATGGTGATCGCCTTCGCCCCCAAGTTCCTTGGCGGGAAAATCGCTGAGGGCTCGATGTGGCCAATCGGCTACACCGTCGAGCTGTTTCTCTTTATCTTCTTCTGGTGTACCACCCTCGTCTATGTGTTGCGCTCCAACAGTGTCTATGACGAAATGGCGCAGGACGTGGTGAAGGAAGCCCAAAAGGAGGTCAAATGAAACAGTTACTGCTCTCACTCTTCGTACAGATCACGCTGCTCGCGGGAATGGCCCAGGCCGCCGGCCTAACCGTCGCCGCGACCGCCAAGCAGCCGACCAACTGGTATGCCATCGTCATGTTCCTGATCTTCGTTGGTAT
>CAYSON010000425.1:0-3407 GCA_964432635.1 uncultured Desulfopila sp. | reverse complement strand
GCCTTGAAAGAAATAGCTCAGTGGGTCATGGAGCACAATCAAAGACAAAAGGCACTTTGGGGGGGAGGGGACATACGGCTTGTTGAGGGATAAATCTTATAAGGGTGCGAGGGTGGTTTGGCAAATAAAAGAATTAGCAGAATGTATGTAATACCCAGGCTCTTTTCTGCGACACTAGCGTGAAATTCGGTGACTTTCAAGAGTTTATAACAATCAAAAGGCATCTACCCCAAAAAAATGCCGCAGCCGGCGAAACGAATTTCACCGCATCTTTGTCAATTTCCTAAGTAACACCATGGTAAAGTCGCAAACGGTGGCAAGACGGCCCCGGCGCGGCAAGCCTCCTTGACGATCATGGGGCGTGCTCTCGGCCAAAAGGTAGCTTGAATAGAGTTTTATCCACCACCAGATGTGACGGGGATGCCTGCCCGCTATGCAGCGAAGGTAAGCTGTTCTCTGCGAAAAGCCATAGTAGATGCGGCACCACCATTCTGGGGGCAGGAAGGTCTCTTTAAGGATGGCAACCAGTCCTCTCTGGCGCTGCTCGGAAAGTCGCAGGTGCGGCCAGCCAGTGAAGGGCTGGCCCACTGCCTTGGGCGGTATGCCGCGACGGTGGCCGACAAGGACATGCAGGTGGTCCTGCCAGGGAGAGATAAAGTGCAGGTTGGGCAGGGCCCTGCGAATATGCGGGTTTTCTTGATCAAGTCGTTGCCAGTCTATCACCGCATGTTTGCTTTCCACCAGGGTGATGATATCGGCCACTGCCAGCAGTTTGAAGGGTTCGTAGGTGAGGGGCATATGCAGGCCGTGCTCGAACAGATGCCATAACATGTCGGTGTGGCCAAGGCAGGCGGCCTGCTGGTCACCAATGTGCAATGTGAGCGATTGCTCAGCCAGCTCATCAAAGTCCGCATGGCGATAATAGGGCGGGCAGTGGGGAAAGAGATCGGTGTGCAGTTCGATGCACACCGCTATGCCTTCCACGCTTTTGTGCAGGGAGGGAAGATGGAAGTGATCAAGGGGTCGTGGGGCCGAGGATTCGGTAAAGCCAAGTCCGATGAGAACTTCCTGCGCGCGTTCCCCCTGTTCCTTGCTGACCAGGAGATCGATATCGCGCATCGGCCTGAGGCCGTGATCACCATATATCGTCTGGCACAGTGCAGCGCCCTTGAGGATCAGGACGTTTATGCTGGCGCCGTGCAGGACGCCGAGGGCCTCGGCAAGGGTCTGGCCGAGGATGGTGTTTCTGTGACGGTGGCGAAGATAGAGAAGCCGCAACGAGCGCCTAGCCTCTGCTGGGCAGAGATCGGCAAAGGCATCGAGGTGATGAAACACCAGGGGGGCAAGGGCTTGGCTCTCGGCCTCGGCCACCAAGGCCGTCCAGTCTGTTACTTGCGCGGCACGGGCGCGCAGTACCTCCGTCAATGCGGGAAAGCTCGTCGCCCTGGCGCAGGTGTGGAGAAGGGTCATTTCACCTTGGCAGCAGGGGGTCGAGCAGTCGAGGCAGGTCGTTGAAGCTGCCATAGCGGAGTTCGTAGGCGTCGACACCCCTGATCAGTTTGGCCAGGCTGCTAAAGCCGTGGTCGGCGAGATTACGGGCATTGACATAAGTTTCGAGAAGCTTAAGGCAGCAGCGGGCATGGGAAATCTTGGTGAGAGCGCCTTCTCCGTCGGCAACGAACTCGGGGAAAATGATGGTATGAAGGACGGGGAATGTTTTGATACTGATGTTGTTCAGCTCGCGGTGGGGAATCATCGTTCCCTGTGGTCCGGTCAAGAGCTTTTCTCTCTCCAGATCGAACAGGTCGGCGAGCAGGCCGCCGGCTGGAGATTTCAGTGACAGGGGGCGGGTAAAGGGAAGGATTGGCCCATCCGCGGCCAGCAAGACCAGTTCGTCGGTGAGATAACTAAAGCCTTCGCCGACCAGCCAGGCAGTGAGGCTGCTTTTCCCCGAACCGCTCTTTCCGGGAAGAAGAATGCCCTTTTTGCCCACCGCCACCGCCCCGGCATGAAGGGCAAGGTGGTGGTGGTTGCCGATGATACCCTCGTAAATCACCTCGTTGACCAGCAGGTGAGCCAGCGTCTGTTTGCACTGCCCAAAGTAGATCTGCTTTTCCTGCTCCCACAGCGACATCCTCGTTGGTCTGCCGGCCATCACCACATCAAAGGCGCGGGCAGAAATGGGTGCCCCGGCGCTCTTCATATCCCCAAAAAGGAAATACAGCAGGTCGAGCGCTTCTTGGTTATTATAAGTAACTTCCACGTCGGTTTGGTATATGCCGACGCGATAGACACCGCGCTTATCGTTGTTCATCAAGCAACACGGCGCCATTGTCGATCAGTTGCTCAAGTGAGGAGAGGACGTCCTGGCGAATGGTCTCCTTTTGCTCGGGGTAGGCCTCTTCAAGGAGGGTGATGATCTCGCCGATGCTCTGCCCCGAAGCGCACATGCCATAGACCAGAAAGGCGGTTTCATTGAGATAGACGGCAGTCGAATCGACAACCGAATAGAGCAGGATCTCGTTGTCGAAACGCTCCAGTTTGAACTCGCCGTTGATGTGGGGGATTTGGTAGTCGTCCATGGAGTTTGCGCTGTTTTTAAAGGAAGAGGGAAAAGAGTGGTGGAGAGTGCTGCCGAGCCAAGACGACGGTACCAAAGGGAAGAAAGGAAGTCAAAAGGAATAACCATGAGTCCTCTCCGGCAAGGGGCTGAAAATAGGCGCGTCATTTGTTGCCGCGCGTTCCCGGCCAGGCTGGTGGTGGCGGTGGGGGAGGGAAGCATGTGTGTTGAGTTACCACTTCGTCAAGGATGGAGACAATGACCTTCACCCCAAGAGCTTCCATGTCTCGTGGCCTTTTTATCACCGACCTTGATGGCACCCTGCTCGATGACCAGCGGCAGATCACTGCCGTCCATTGGTCCGCCCTGGCAAACCTGCGGCAACAGGGGTGCGTGGTGGCTGTGGCAACGGGGAGATCGAACCATTCATGGACGCAGCTCGTGGAGAGGTTGGGGCTAGCCGATGAGGACGTGAAAAAAATCATCGATTATGTCATCGTTTCCACCGGAGCAGGTGTGCTTGAAAGCCCGAACGGACGATTGTTGCGATCGCTGCATCTTGAACGTGATCAGGTCGAAGCGGTGCTTCCCGTCCTCGACCGCTTAGAACTCGACTATATGGTGCACCGGGCGATTCCCGACACCGTTCAGTTTCTCTACCGTCAGCACCATAGTGAAAACCTCGATTTTACCCGCCGCCTGCTGCTCTACTCCACTTACGCCACCCCTTTGACCAGACAGGGCCTGCAGGAATACGGCAAGGCCACACAGATTCTCGTCATCGTTCCCGGACCAAGCGGTCACCAGTTGGCGGCCCGCCTTGCCGAACTCCTCCCCTTGTGCAGCG
>CAYSON010000424.1:0-3438 GCA_964432635.1 uncultured Desulfopila sp. | reverse complement strand
GCATCAAGTCGCTGAAGTCACCTCCCTTGGCCTGGTGCAAATGACGCGTAAGCGTAACAGCGAGAATCTTCATCAGCTGATGTGCGAACCTTGCCATTATTGCGCCGGCGAAGGGATGGTGAAATCGCGGCGTACTATCTGTTACGACATTTTTCGCAAGATCTCCAGGCATGCCAAGAAACATAGGGGCAACACCATCACCCTGCGCGTTCATCCTCGGCTGGCCGATCTCCTTCAAAATGAGGAAGAGCAGACCCGTATCTGCGTGGAACGGGATATCGGCAAACGGATTATTGTCGCTCCATCCAAGGATCTGCACATCGAAAAATTCGAAATCATTTGGCAAAAATAGTCTTTTAAATAGGGCTCTGCGCCAAACCAGCCATACGACAAGAAATGACCATCGTTAGTTATTCTTCACGAAAGAACCTCAACCTCATCCTCTCTGTTCTTGCGCTATTTGCCATCACCGCAGCGCTTGCTGCCTTCTTTCTCTTTTTCGAGGGGGAAAAACCCACCATTTCCCTGGAAACCACCGGCAAGCACCTCGGCAAAAAGGGAATCGTGGTGCTGAGCGTCAGCGACACCAAGAGTGGTCTACGAGACATCAGCGTCGTCGCTCTGCAGGGGCAACTTAGCAAAGAACTCTTTGGGGCCAGCTTTCCCCGCGCCTCCGCCACCGGTCAAATCGGGCCCGGGCAAGTGCAGGAAACAATCACCTTCGACAGTAAACAGCATGGGCTGGCCGACGGCCCGATGACGCTACGCGTCACTGCCCACGATTACTCGTTACGGGGTTGGCTGCGCGGCAATACGTCGGTGCTCGAGCAAGAGATGACCGTTGACACGGTACCACCGCAACTTTCTATCCTGCAAAGCGAACAATACATCACTCCAGGAGGAGCAGGCATCGTCATCTACCGTCTGGGGGAGGAGCATTGTCGCAGCGGCGTCACCGTCAACGGTCGTTTTCATCCGGGTTTTTTGGTGGGTGATGGCCGTAAGGACGTCTACATCACCTACTTCGCCCTCCCCTACGACGCCGAAGGTCTCGGCAAAACCATGGTCTCGGCCGTCGACCCGGCGGGCAATGAAACGGTGACACCTTTTTCCACCGCATACAAAAAGATTGCCAAGAAGACCGACGCTATCGCCATCAGCGATTCCTTCCTCGCCACCAAGATTCCCGAGTTCCAGCTCCACTACCCAGAAATGAAGGGGGAATTGCTCGCCCAGTATCTGTATACCAACACCACCATCCGCGACCAGAACAACAAGCGGATCAGTGAGCTGTGCCGCAACCCTTGGCCGGAACGCCTCTGGCAGGGGGCCTTCGCCAGAATGGCCGGCAGTCCCAAGGCAGGATTCGCCGATTATCGCAATTACACCTATAACGGCGAGGTTATCGACAACCAGGTTCATCTCGGCGTCGACATCGCCTCAACCTAGGGGGCCGAAGTTCGATCAGCCAATCGCGGCAAGGTGATTTTTGCGGATTATCTGGGAATTTATGGGAATATGGTGATGCTCGATCACGGCCAGGGCGTGTTCAGCCTCTATTCCCATCTCAGCGACATCTCCGCCGAGGTGGGAAAGATGGTGGATAAAAAGACGGTGCTCGGCACAACCGGTACCTCGGGTATGGCTGGCGGCGATCACCTCCATTTCTCTATACTGATCAACGGCGTCTTCTCCATGCCCAAGGAATGGTGGGACCCGCACTGGATCGAAGTGACCATCGAAGGACCTTTGACGCAGTCAAAGAAGTAAAATCTTGCCTGCTTCACTCGCAGCCGAGTCCCTGGCGAGACTCTACCCCACAATGTTACGGAGGTATCTCACCCTGCCGTTCCAGCGTAATTCCTCAGGAGGTATCCTTGCAGACCACTAGTCCTCAAAATCATTATCACCGTGACCGCAGAGGGCGCAGCGTAGGGTTTGATCATGGCGATCAAAGATCCATTGCCAGCCCTTGGCGTTGATTGTTTCTTCTTCTTCGACACGACAGTGAATACACACCCACTTATCGCCTTCTTCGGTTTCGAACAAATGCATGCTTCCCTCTCGTCGGTAATCGTCATCTCTTCTGGCCAGGGTCGGCTGACATGGCGCCCCGACTCTTGTAATCTCATGCAGCAGTGGCAATTCCGCCGAATTCCTTCAATTATACGGCGATGAGTCTTCTCTCCAAAAGACCCCGGCTCCTCTACAGTTATCTGGCAACCGAGATGCTGGCCCCCTTTTTCGCCAGTTTCATCATCATGAACTGCGTTTTTTTCCTGGTGAAACTGATCCCTTTTCTTAATTTTGTGCTCGAACTCAACATCGGATCGGCTGATTTCGTTCGCCTGCTCTGCTACATGTTCCCCAACATCTTCCTCTATTCCCTGCCAATGGCGGCAATGCTGGGGGTGACCATCGGCTTTGCCCGGCTATCCAGTGACTCGGAAATCCTGGCCATCAAGGCCAGCGGCATCAGCATCTACCAAATCCTCCCTCCGGTGGTGGTGGTTGCTGCTCTAGTCGGCCTGTTGACCAGCTATTTCTCAATCAAACTGATTCCTTTGAGTGAAGTGTCGATGAAACAGTTGACCTATCAATTGCTCAAGGAAAAGATCAACGAGGGCGTCAAGGAGCATGTCTTCACTGAGGCCCTGGGCGAGGTCGTCGTATACATCGACAAGATCGACAAGTCAACCGGGGAATGGCAAAACGTCTTCGTCTCCGATACCCGCGGGGTCGAGAACCCCATCGTCACCATGGCCTCCACCGGATCGATGAGCAGTAACATCTCCAACATGATGGTATCGATCATCCTGCGTAATGGCAGCCTCCATCGTCCCGGCAACGAAAGCGCTCAGATCGTCGAATTCGATCAGTACCAGATCAACATTCCCCTCAAGCCACCCAGTGGCAAGGCCACCACCATCAAGAAGACCGCCCTGTCGATGAAGGAGTTGCGGGAGGAGGCAGAACAGGCAAAGGTGGAGGAAAATCGACGGAAATATCTGATTGAAGCCCACAAGCGTCTGGTGTTGCCAGTCGGTTGCCTGATTATCAGCCTGATCGGACTGCCTCTCGGTTTGCAGGCACGACCAGGAAGAAAGGCCATCGGTATTCAAGCAGGTCTGGCCATCTTCGTTCTCTACTATATCTTTTTTACCCTGGGAAAGACCCTGGCAGAAGAAGGGGTGGTGCCGGTTCCCCTGGCCATGTGGACACCGAATGGCCTCTTCCTCGTGCTCGCCTTCTTTTGGATTCAGAGGGTTTCTGCCGAAAAGCCCCTTATTCCCGAAACCATCTCGACCATGTTTTCCACCTTTTGGGAACGGGGCATGTCCCCCCTGCGGAGGTTGCGCAAAAAGGTTTTGAGAGGCCTGGGCCATGCTCCCGAACTCGATGACGATCAGCCCTATGGCGGCCTTCACAACGACGACC
>CAYSON010000423.1:0-3457 GCA_964432635.1 uncultured Desulfopila sp. | reverse complement strand
TGGTCTGTCTCGTCGACGTTCCCGGCTTCATGCCCGGGCCGGAGCAGGAACACGGCGGCATCATCCGCCATGGCGCCAAGCTCCTCTACGCCTTTTCCGAAGCGACCGTGCCGCGCATCACCGTCATCGTCCGCAAGGCTTACGGCGGCGCCTACGTGGTGATGAACTCCAAGCACATCCACTGCGATATCAACTACGCCTGGCCGACGGCGGAGATCGCCGTCATGGGAGCACGTGGCGCCACCGAGGTGGTGAATCGACGGGATATCGACAAAGCGGCCGATAAAGAAGCAATGCTCAATGAAAAGATGGATGAATACCGCCAGCATTTCATGAATCCCTTCCTCGCCGCCAAGCGCGGTTATATCGACGATGTCATCTTCCCGCGCGACACCCGTCACCGGCTGATCCGCACCCTGCAGTTTCTGGAGAGTAAAAAGGGTGCTCGCCCCGAGCGCAAGCACGGCAACATTCCCCTGTGAGGTGGTCATGTTTTCCAAGATTCTGATAGCCAATCGCGGCGAAATCGCCCTACGTATCCTGCGCACCTGCAAACAGTTGGGAATTGCCACCGTCGCCGTGTATTCCGAACCGGATTTCCGTAGTCTCCATGTCTCCCAAGCCGACGAGGCAGTGTTGCTGGGCGGGGCGCGTCCGGCCGATTCCTATCTCCATGGGCGGCGCATTATAAAGGCCGCCCTTGCTACCGGCTGTCAGGCCATCCATCCCGGTTATGGCTTTCTTTCCGAGAATGCCGAGTTCGCTGCGATGGTCGGCGAGGCCGGACTGACCTTTATCGGTCCGCCGCCGGAGGTGATTGCCGCCATGGGTGACAAGATTGCCGCCAAGAAGCTGGCGACCCGGGCCGGGGTGCCGACCGTGCCCGGCACCGTAGAGCCGTTGGCCGGCCTCGCCGATGCCGAGAGCGCCGCCGCGGAAGTTGGCTACCCGGTGCTGCTCAAGCCTGCGGCGGGCCGCGGCGGCAAGGGTATGCGCACCGTGCACGGGCCGGAGGAACTCGCCTCGGCCCTTGAGCAGTGTCGACAGGAGACCGGCAAGTCCTTCGGCGACACCCGCATCTTTGTCGAGCGCTATGTCGAAAAACCCCGCCATATCGAGATCCAGGTGTTGGCCGACAGCCATGGCCACATCATCCACCTGGGCGAGCGCGAGTGCTCGATCCAGCGGCGCTACCAGAAGATCGTCGAGGAGTCGCCCTCCTGTGCCTTGACCCCGGAGCAGAGGGACCGCATGGGGAGGCTGGCCTGCGAGCTGGCCAGGGTCGCCGGTTACGTCAACGCCGGGACAGTGGAGTTTATCGTCGATCAGGGCGGCAACTGCTATTTCCTGGAGATGAACACCCGCCTGCAAGTCGAGCATCCGGTGACCGAGCTGGTCAACAACCTCGACTTGGTCGAGTTGCAGTTGCGCATCGCCGCAGGAGAACCCTTGCCCCTTGCCCAGGAGCAGGTGCGTCTTGCCGGCTGGGCCATGGAGGTGCGGATCTGTGCCGAGGATCCGCGGCGTAACTTCGCCCCCTCGGTGGGCTTGGTGACCCGTTATGCCGCCCCGCGCGGACGCCACGTTCGGGTCGACTCGGGCATCGACGCCGGTTCGACGGTCAGTGTCTACTACGATCCGATGCTCGCCAAGGTCATCACCTGGGGCGAGGATCGCGAGGAGGCGCGGCTGAGGATGGTTCAGGCCTTGAACGGCTACCATATAGAGGGGATCTCCACCAACATCGACTTCGCCAACCGTATCATCACCCACCCGGCCTTTGTGAGCGGCGAGCTGTCCACTGATTTCATCCCCAGCAAGCTGCTCGCCGCGGATACGCCCTGGACGCCGCCCCGCGAGGTGCTGGAGCGCATGGCCATCGCCACCACCCTCATCTACCACCTGCGCGCGACCCTGGTCCAGGATTCTCTCAAGCCTTTGAAATCGCTGGTAGGCGCGGTATCCGCCGGCAGGGGTTGCTTCCCCTATGTGGTCAAGCACGAGGACCAGGTCTTCGAGATGTGTCTGGAACAAGCGGAGGAACTGTCTTGGAAGGTCCGCGTCGATGGCATCGCCTATCGGGTGGTGACGCCACCCATGGAGTTTTACCGCCGCCGCCTGCGCCTGACCATCAACGACGAAGTCTGCTTCTTCCGCCTGATGTACAGCGGCAACTTCATCGAGGCCGCCCATTGCGGAGTGTCGGGGGATTTCGAAATCTACAATCCGCGCGAATGGCAGCTGGCCGTCCATATGCCGCCGCCGCCCAAACATTTGGGCGGCAACGTTCTCGAGTGCCCCATGCCCGGGCTGGTGGTGGCGGTCAAGGTTGGGGTGGGGGAGCGGGTCTTTCGCGGTCAGGAGCTGGTTATCCTTGAGTCGATGAAGATGGAGAGCGCGGTTGCAGCACCCGGCGACGGGGTGATCAAGGAGGTTTGCGTCGGTTCCGGCGACGCCGTCGAGACAGGGACCGTGCTTCTCCGCTTCGTTGGCGAGTAGGGCAAACGGCTAGCTCACCTCGGGAGTCCAAACCGTGAAGCGGTTGCGGCCGGCCACCTTGGCGGCGTAGAGGGCCTTGTCGGCCCGGTCGATGAGAATCGTTGAAGAGGCCTCGCGGGTGGGCAGCATGGTGGCAACGCCGAGGCTGATGGTGACCTGCTCGGCGACCAGGGAGTGCCTGTGCGGCAGATTCAGTTCCCTGATCTGCTCAAGCAGGGTTTCGGCAACGGTGATGGCGCCGTCGTGGTCGGTCATCGGGAGGATCACCGCGAACTCCTCGCCTCCGTAACGGGCGATGAAGTCGGCGGGGCGGCTCATCGCCGTGGCCAAAGAGGTGGCCACCTTTTTCAGACAATCGTCGCCCTCGATATGGCCGTAGTTGTCGTTGTAGAGCTTGAAGTGGTCGATATCGATCATGATCAAGGACATAAAGGCTCCCTCGCGCTGGCCGCGCAGCCATTCGACCGTCAAGACCTCGTCGAAGCGGCGGCGGTTGGGGATGCCGGTCAAGCCGTCGCGGGTCGACAGGGTCTCGAGGGTGTCGCGATGGCGTTTCAACTCAAGGTGGGTCTTGACCCTGGCCCTGACGATGGGCAGGCTGAACGGCTTGGTGATGTAGTCCACCGCCCCGCAGGCCAAGCCTTTGGTCTCGTCCTCCTCCTCGGCCATGGCGGTGATGAAGATCACCGGGATGTTCCTCGAGGTTGGGTCTTCCTTGAGCCGTCGGCACACCTCGTAACCGTCCATCTTGGGCATGACGATGTCGAGCAGGATGATGTCCGGCGGAGTGGTTGAGGTTGCCATCTTCAGTGCCTTTTCGCCGTCGGTGGCCAGACGGATGCGGTACTCGGCCTTGAGCGACTCCCCGAGCACTTTGATGTTGGCAGGAATATCGTCGACGATAAGTATCGAGTTCTTGTGCAGATCATTCATGGGGGCCTTCCTTGGTCACCTGTTC
>CAYSON010000422.1:0-3472 GCA_964432635.1 uncultured Desulfopila sp. | reverse complement strand
ACGGGCGACGATGTCACTCGGTCGCACCGCCGCGACGATAGCTTCGGCCAGGTTGATCAACACCTGATCCCCCGCCGGGTGGCCATAGGTGTCGTTGACATCCTTAAAGAAGTCGATGTCGAACATCAACAGGCTCATGGTATGGCCATAGCGCCTGGTGCGGGCCATCTCCTTTTGCAGGCTTTCCTGAAAAAACCGATGGTTGTAAAGCTTGGTGAGGCCGTCACGAAAGGCCATTTGCTCGAGGCGCTGGTTGGCGTGGCGCAGCTCCTCGGCGAAGCGTTCCGATTTTTCTTTAGCCTCCTTGAGGGCCAGCACCAGTTGCTCGTAGGAGAAGTTGAGACGCCCCAGTTCCTCGTTGGCCTCTTGCAGCAGCTGCGAGTACGGTTTCATCTGTCCCGGATCGATCTCGAAGATCTCGAGAATCTCAAGGCTCTTGGCGACGACGTCGTCGAGCAGGCGAAGGCTGGTGGCGCTTTCGAGATCGAAGTAGCGTTGCATCTTGGTTTGAAGTTCAACGACATTTTCGCTGGTTTCAGTGCCGTGGCAGATGGCGGAGAGGAGATTGGCAACCTCCAGCACCATGGCGCTTAAGCGATATTCCTCCGGGGCTAGCTCCGGGGTATGGTGCCGGCCAGTGGAGATGGTGATGGCCAGCGGCAGGCCCCAGGTGGCGAGAAGCTTGGCGCCGACCTGCTGGTGATCGTAGCCGAGCAGCCCCTTTTCCATAAGCCTGAGCCCGGTGCCGCCGTCGGCGATACACCGCTTGAGGACCTCGCTGTATTTCTTGCCGTGGGTGAGATAGAGAACGAGGATGCCGATGTCCTGCAGGAGACCGGCAACAAAAATGTCGTCGTTTTTATGCTTGATCAGACCTGACAGCAGTTCTGCTGCCACCGCCGCCGTTACCGATCGGCGCCAGAAGTAATCGAAGTCGAAGATGTCGTTTTCGCCGCCGCGCAGATCACCGGCTATGACGAAGGACAGAGATATATTCTTGATCAGGTTGGTGCCGAGGATGGACAGGGCACGGCCTATGTTGCCGACCTCGTTGGATAGCCGGTACATGGCCGAGTTGGCGATGCGCAGCAGCTTGCCGGTCAGAGCTGGGTCGGCGGAGATGATCTTCTCCAGGTCGGTCAGGGAGAAGTCGTCTTTTTGCACGGTGTTGAGGATCTTGACGGCGATGGCCGGTGGCGACGGCAGGTTGACCTGCTCTTCGATGAAATGATCAAGTTGGTCGTTGGTTGTATTCGTCGTCATGCTTTCCCCCGAAAAAATCTTGTATTGACCATTATCATAGCGTCAACGAGAACTTTTACCAAAAAAAAACTCCAATGAAAACTCTGTTGGTGAGAAATACTCCCGGAACCACCCCCTGCGGCGGCCAGGTCAAGAAAGCTCAGGGACGATTCGTAAAGTTCTTGAACATCTCGCCATTTGCTGGTATCACTGCCGTCGAACGGAGAAGTGCCGGAGCGGTTGAACGGGACGGTCTCGAAAACCGTTGTGGGGGAAACCCCACCCAGGGTTCGAATCCCTGCTTCTCCGCCAACGAATTTTCTGTTATACTCTGTAAAAATTTTGGGCGATTAACTCAGCGGGAGAGTGCCACCTTCACACGGTGGAAGTCACAGGTTCAAATCCTGTATCGCCCACCACAATGACAAAAAAGGGATTCTTGATTGTATCAAGAATCCCTTTTTTTATGGGAAGCGAAGGGCAGTGAGCAGGTGATCGGCCGGGTGGCCCTGGCGTGTTTGCTGCAGCCTCCAGTTTAGCCTAGTTCCGCCCTGAGTGCGGTGTCGTTGGCCAAACATTCCGCTTCCAGGGATGCTTTGAACTTGACGAACTCCGCAAAGAGCGCCGGGTCGGCGCCGGCGAGGATCTGCACCGCCAGCAGGGCGGCATTGGCGGCACCGTCAATGGCCACCGTCGCCACGGGGATGCCCTTGGGCATCTGGACGATGGCATAGAGGGCGTCGGTGCCGTTCAGGCCACCGCCGGAAACCGGCACCCCGATCACCGGGAGCGGGGTGAAGGCGGCGGTGACACCGGGGAGGTGGGCGGCCATGCCGGCGGCGGCGATGACGCAGCCGAAGCCGTTTTGTACCAGGCCACCGACAAAGGCTTCCAGCACGCGGGGGGCACGGTGTGCGGAAATCACCCGCACCTCGACCTCGACCTTGAACTGCTTGAGCATGTCTACTGCAGGCTTGAGCTTGGGGAAGTCGTTCTTGCTTCCCATGATCAGTGCGACTTTTTTTGCCATCGATGACCTCTTTTTGATTGAAATATATTGGAAAAAATTTACCGAGCTAAATTTATTGTTCGCGTGCCTGTGTCAACAGGGCGCGGGGCCAGTGATGTGTCCCGGACGCGACCACGTCGCACTATGACGGCGAGTAGAGTCAGTACCACGATCAGCGCCGCCGTCACCACATGTATCATTGGATTGATGTTGGTGAGCAGGTAACATTGGGCAATAAGAGGATACAAGGCCCACCGTATTGCCATTTTTATCCCCTCATGGTTTCTGATGGTGTCGGCCAGCGCAGGGGACAGCGTATAATAGGCCTTGACGAACAATCGTCCGGCTTCATGGGGGAGCAACCAGCGATCGCGGAACTCTCTGAGAACAGCGACCTGTTCGGCCGCCGGAGAACCAAAAGCGGCCGTGGCAATGAAGCATCCGCCACCACCACCGCCACCACCGCCACCACCACTCGATTGCACAGTCCCAGCAGACGAAATCATCGATGCTATTTTGGCATACCAGGTGTTGGCCAAGACTTGGTGGCCGGCATCGTTGGGGTCGATGCCATCGTCGGTGAGGCTCCCCCAAGAGCCGATGGTGGCTGCGTAATTGTCCGCCAAGATCAGGGAATTGCTCGAGGCCAGCGACTTGATCATGGGGTTCCACACCTGCGGAATGAGGGTCTCGGAACCGGCTTTATTGCTCGGCGTCAGGGTCGAGAGTGCGGGAGTGACCCCGGCGGCCTTCGCTTTATTGATCATGGTTTGCAGATTGTGCCTGGTGGTATCCACCGAAAGGCCACCACGGATGTCATTGGTGCCTTCCATGATCAAAATCAGATTGGCGGGAAAGGCAGCCAGCACCGCGTCGATACGGTTGACGCCCTCAGTGGTCTTTTCGCTCCACTTGCCATAATTAGCGACCACCGAAGGTTTGCCGTTACTGTTGAGCAGATGCGCGAGTTTCGGCGCATACCCACGGGTGGCTTGTTCATTTCCCGCCGTCGTGCTGTCACCGAAGGCGATGATGTTGGCGCAGTGGCCGGTGCCGCTGATAGCCAAAGTGAAGAAACAGCACAGGGTCACAAGAGAGGATTTCAGCGGCAAGGTCTGGGTGATTGTCAAAGGCATGTCATGCTCCCTGGGAGGTTCACGGGGGTTTCTGAATGGCGCTTTCAGTCGCCGTTGACCATGTTGCGTACTGGCAGCGACTGTA
>CAYSON010000421.1:0-3478 GCA_964432635.1 uncultured Desulfopila sp. | reverse complement strand
AAACCGCTGCTGCTCTGGGTCAACGACGGTTTGATGGCGGTGTTTTTCTTTCTCGTCGGCCTGGAGCTCAAGCGGGAGCTGCTGGTGGGCGAACTGGCGGAGAGAAAACGCATCGCCTTGCCGGCACTGGGAGCGATCGGCGGCATGGCCGTTCCCGCCATGATTTACGCCGTCGTCAACTGGGGCGATGCCGTGGCTATGCGCGGCTGGGCCATCCCTACCGCCACCGACATCGCTTTTGCCCTCGGCGTTCTTAGCCTGCTCGGCTCAAGGGTTCCCAATAGTCTTAAGGTGCTGCTGACCTCACTGGCGATTTTCGACGATCTCGGGGCGATTCTCATCATTGCCGCGTTCTATACCGATTCCATCTCCACGGCCGCGCTTGGTTTTGCCGGCTGCTGTCTGGCCCTGCTCCTGATCATGAACCGCCGGGGCCAAGAGGCGATTAGTCCATATATCTTTGTCGGGATAGTTATGTGGATCTCGCTGCTCAAATCGGGAGTGCACGCCACGCTGGCCGGAGTCATTCTCGCTTTTTTCATTCCCCTGCGCTCCCGCCACGATGCAGACCACTCACCTCTCGGAGAGATCGAGCATGACCTCCATCCGGTGGTGAGCTTTTACATCCTGCCGATCTTCGCCTTCTGCAACAGCGGCATCAACCTCGCCAATGCCAATGCCGACTTCCTCCTCCACGGCGTGCCCCTAGGCATCGCCCTCGGGCTCTTTTTCGGTAAACAGTTCGGCATCTTCGCCCTGCTCTGGCTGGGGATACGGCTACGTCTCGCCGCCATGCCCGAGGGGTGCACCTGGCAGTGCCTGTATGGCATGTCAGCCCTCTGCGGCATCGGTTTCACCATGAGTCTGTTCATCGGTTCCCTGGCCTTTGACCAGTCCATCACCAGTGTGGTCTTCGACGAACGGCTGGGGATCATTCTCGGCTCACTCTTTTCGGCAGTTCTCGGAACACTCATCCTTCGCAAAGCTCTGCCGGAAACATAGAAGTCCAGCAGAGCACAAAGCCTCATTGTTTTGCCCAGGCGCGCTGAAAATACGGCCCACCGTCTGCAATCCCTGCACAATCAATCAAAGGAATCTTCCTTCTTGCCGGGGGCCTTGCTTTTCGCAGCACTCTGCTTCTCGTCCGAACCTCCGAGGCTGTCGTAGCTTCCCATCTCCGCGCCCCCGCGGACCGGTCGCACCTCGTTTTTATCCGAGGTCTTGCCAAAAACCACCGGTTTTTTGGGTTTTACCGGCTTGGTTCCCGTCACCGCTGGTGGGGCTTCACTGGGCGGATGGGCAAGGCTGTTTTTAATGGCATCCTCCTCAACGATCTTCTGCGCCGACGACTGAATGCGGAAACTTCCGATCCTTCCCACCGGTGGTGGATCGACCGAGTTTTGCTGCTCTGTTTGAGCCTGTACCGGAGGATTCGTTACAATCCCGGCAGCATGGATGGCGGTAGCGCTTGTCGTTACGACGAGGATTGCGGCGAAGGCACCTACTGCAGTCAGTAATTCATTTCTTTTCATCTTTTCCCCTCAACAATGTACCTGTGCGGATCGACCACGGTGCTCATCTTATAGCACTTTTGGGGGAAGAACAAAAGATTCCCTGTGCGACCTTGCCGAGGATGAGATGAGGCCCTTTTCCACTCCATAAAAACCAGCTCGCCCTTCACAATGCGGAATCATCAAGGAGCGCCGCAAAAAGCGGCAAGCAACTCATCAACTCAGACGTTCACGCCTTGTCGCCCAGTTCGATGTAGCTGACGTTTATGGCTCATTGGGCGCTGGCTACCAGCAAAAACTGGAAATAAATCAACAGGACAGTTGCGAAAGTTTTCTGTAAAGGGTAGTAGGGAGTGTGCGAGGCGCTGGGATCGGAGCAAGACGTCTTGAAGACGGCACGCCATCCCATAGAGAAAGTGTTGTTACCACATCCGGTTGCTGGGAAGAAAGAATGGGCACCTACTTGCGAGTCGTCATGCTGTTGTTGGTTCTGGGAGGCGTCGTTCTCTTCTCGGCCGAGGCAATGGCCGTAGAAAAGTGCATCAACTCCAAAATCGCAGCGAAAAAGACGGTGGTTAAGCAATCGTCGAAGAAGGCCCAAGCCCTCCCGAAAAAGAAAACGCAACTCGCCCAGATCGCCAAACCAATCGTTTCTCAACCGGTCCTTGATAAGCTCAACCTCCAGTCAGGAGCGGCCCTAGTTCTTGAGCAACATACCAGTAAGGCCATATTCCAAAAAAATGCCGCCCAGGTGATGCCGATCGCCTCCCTGACCAAGGTTATGACCGCCATGGTCGTCCTTGATGGCTCTCCCGATCTGCATGCCCCAATCACCATTACCGACGACGATATCGACTATCTGCGCGGCAGCAGTTCTCGGCTGCCGGTAGGTTCGATCATCCCCAGAGAAACCGCCCTGCTGCTCGCCCTGATGTCTTCAGAAAACCGTGCCGCCAACGCCCTCGGCCGCCATTACCCGGGTGGCATGCAGGCCTTCCTGGCAGCCATGAATCGCAAGGCAAGGGCGTTGGGCATGGCTGACAGCCACTTTGAAGATCCCACCGGACTGACCAGCAGGAATGTTTCCACCGCTTACGACCTGGCCAAGATGGTCGCTGCCGCCCATTGCTACGCGCTGATTCGCGAGCTCACTACCAATCCTGAAAGTAAAATCAACATTGACGGACGAGAACTGGTCTATCGCAACACCAATCCCCTGGTGCGCAACGCCGGCTGGGATGTGGGACTCTCCAAAACCGGCTATATCAGTGAAGCCGGCAAGTGTTTAGTCATGCAGGCACAACTCGCCGAGAAGCCGGTGGTCATCGTCCTCCTCGATTCGGTCGGCAGCATGACCCGAGTCGGCGATGCTAACCGTATCAAACGCTGGATGGAGACGGTGCAAACCGCCAACAAACAGCCCATGCACACCGTCACCACGCAAATCACCAAAAGGCAGCAAAGTTAGGACGAGTCAGGACGCGCCTCAAAGCCGGTCACGCACGGGATACTCCTCGATAAAACGCAACCACGCCTTCTCTACCGGAGAGTCCGCCGGTGCCTCGCCGCGAACCACTTTGAGGAAACGTTTTTGCTGATCGTCAAGGGGGGCAATGCGACCCGCCGCCAGTGCCTCAAGCCAGATTCCGACAAAGCGGATGCAGTAACGGCCAAGCGGCGAATAATCGCCGACCAGGGGAAGGTCATAACCTCCTTTGAAAAACTCCTTGAGATGCTCCTCGGGAAACGGCGAAGCCACCGAGCCAATGACCCGCATCACCCGGCCGACCACCTCGGGATTGGCTAGAATGCCGGTATGGGTGTCGTTACAGCCGAATTGCACCGTCGACTCTTCCTGAGCTGCCCGGTTAAGCTGGCTGGAAAGCGGCACCACCCCATCGCTGTTCTCCCCCAGTTTCACCGCCGCCTCGTTGCCGAAGGCGTAGAGCAGATGGTATTCAAGCCCA
>CAYSON010000420.1:2309-3536 GCA_964432635.1 uncultured Desulfopila sp. | reverse complement strand
GGGACGGCGAATGGCACATCACCATCGAAGTCTTTCGCGATCTCGGCCTCGCCTTCTGCGTGGTCATGGTGCTCATTTACATGCTCATGGTCGGATGGTTTAAAACCTACATGACTCCGCTGGTAGTGATGGCCGCCATCCCCTTCTCGCTCATCGGCATTCTTCCCGCCCACTGGGCCTTCGGGGCCTTTTTCACCGCCACCTCGATGATCGGCTTCATGGCCGGGGCAGGCATCGTCGTGCGTAACTCGATCATCCTGGTTGATTTTATCGAACAGCGCATCGCCGAGGGCGAACCGCTTGCCAAGGCAGTGGTCGATGCC
The DNA here is from genome assembly GCA_964432635.1 of uncultured Desulfopila sp. Classification (GTDB taxonomy): domain Bacteria; phylum Desulfobacterota; class Desulfobulbia; order Desulfobulbales; family Desulfocapsaceae; genus Desulforhopalus_A. Next base: position 3,213 of record CAYSON010000420.1, on the reverse strand, counting down.
GGAGCGATCCGCTTCCGACCGATGCTCCTGACCGCTCTTGCAGTGGTCATCGGGGCCTCGGTGATCCTCGCCGATCCCATCTTCCAGGGACTTGCCATTTCCCTGATGTTTGGCGAGATCGCTTCGTTGTTGGTGAGCCGCATGGCAGTGCCGGTGCTCTACTACGTGCTCAAAAAATAGCCCCATCCGAATTCCGCACCGCCGCAATCGGGGCCGGAGGAGACAATTCTTCCGGCCCCGACTTCCTCATCTTGCCACCAAAACCTCTCGCCCTACCTGGACAGATGTAAAAGCCCTCTGCTATACTGTACGTATCAGCCGATTGTGCCAGCAGGATGATCCGCCGCTTTCCCCCTCAACGGAGGCCAAGATGACCAAAGTCGCGCTGCTGTTGCTTGTTCTGGTGATGTTACCCAACGGACGCATCGTAGCCGAGGAGTTCCGCATCGGCGTTCTCTATTGGTCGATGAACATACCCGGCCAAGTTGTCATGCGACAAGGCCTCGAAGAGGAGGCGGCGGCAATCAACCGTCTTGCAAAAACCGATAATACCGCTTCTCTTACACTGCTGCCAAACGTTGCCGGAGATGGCCCAGAGGGCATCGAAGCGCAGATTCGACAAATGCACGAGATGATCGAACTCGGTGTCGATCTGATTATTGTTCAGCCCACCGACAATGCCGCCTTGTCCCAACCACTGCGACTTGCCAATGCCAAGAATATTCCGGTGGTCGCCTATGATCAGTACATCAGCGGCGGCAAGCTCGCCGCCTACCGCTCCTCCGACAACTATCAGGCCGGGTTTCTCGACGGAGAGTATATCGCCTCCCGCTTCGCTGCCGGCCGAGAGATACGCCTGATCCTGGTGGAATACCCCCACGTTTCTTCGACGGTGGAGAGGGTT
>CAYSON010000420.1:0-2299 GCA_964432635.1 uncultured Desulfopila sp. | reverse complement strand
ACGGTTTTCTCGATGCCCTTGATCACTTGGGTCGCAACTATCATATTCTCGCCACCTACCAGGCGGTGGAACCGATCTCGGGGAAAATGGCGGGCGAACAACTTCTTCAAGATTTCCCTCAAAAAAACAGCGTCGACGTGGTCTTCACCGTCAACGACGGTGGGGGGCTGGCGGTGGTCGAGGTCTTAGCTGCGGCAGGCCGCAACGAAATCATCGTGGCCAGCGTCGACGGCGACCCGCGATCCGTTGACAATATCCGCGCCGGCCGACTGACGGTGATCGACGCCGCCCAATATTGCGGCCCTTTGGGGGCCGAGGCGATGAAAGCTGCCTTCGCCCTGCTCACCAACCGTCCCCCCCCTTTTCACGCCCTGGTACCGGGTTTTCCCATCACCGCCGAGACCCTGCCAATGTACACCGGGTGGCAAGGTCCTATCGCCGCCGACTTCGACAAGCCGTGGCCCAGTGACAGTCGGCTGTGGCGCGGCATCCTGCGCATCGTCGACCGCTGAACCAAGGAGACCAAGATGCCGCAGCCTTCTCCCTCCATTCAACGCAAGATTGACCGCAAGCGAGGCTTCGCCTTCGGCCTGGTGATGTTCCTCATCATGCTCATCGCCTCGACCATCTCCGGCCGACTCTTTTACTCCCTGCGAAACGACGAGGAGAATCGCCTGGCGCAGACCATCGGGGCAATTCTCGGCGAGGCGGTGGGTCGAATCAGCTTCTCTGGCAAATATCACTCCCGTATTCTGCTCGAGGAAATGCGCAAGCAACTACCGGAACTGGCCTACATCTCCATCGAATCGCCACAAGGCAGGATCGAGTCACACACCCGAGACGAACTGCGCGGGCAGACGGTGACGGACCAGGACAAAGATGTGATCCGGAGGAGCCTGCAACAAAACGGACCAGTAATTAGAGAATTTTCGGCCAACTCAACCGCAATCAAAGAGGTAATCCTCCCCTATCACACTGGCATCAGCGGGGTGGCCACTGGAGTTGTGCGGGTCGGCATCAACGTACAGGAGGGCAGGGAAAAACAACGGCGCTATCTCCTCCTCCACCTCTTGTTGATCATCCTTCTCACCCTCTCGGCGGTGTGGATCATGCAGATCCTCAGCCGACACTTCGCCGCTCGCCTCCATGCCTCGGAAAAAGCGCTCGAGCACAGTCACGAGCTGTTTAGCCTCTTTCTGCGACATTCGCCGATATATGCCTTTATCAAGGAAGTGGATGCCAAGGAAAGCCGCGTGCTGCACGTCAGCGAGAATTTTCAGGAGATGGTTGGCATCAGCGCCGACAAGATGGTCGGCAAAAACATGACGGAACTTTTCCCCCCGGATTTCGCCGCAAAAATCACCGCCGACGATTGGGAGGTTGCCAGTGGCGGGAAGGTGTTGAAGCTCGACGAGGATCTGGGCGGTCGCAACTTCACCACGGTCAAATTTCCCATTATACAGGGAGAGAAGACTCTACTTGCCGGCTATACCATCGATATCACCGACCGCAAGGAAACCCTGACGAAGCTCGCCTATGCCAACGCCCTCACCAACTCTGTGCTTGAATCAACCGCCGAGGCAATTCTCGTTGTGACTGGCGACTCGAAGATCGCCAGGTGGAATAAACGCTTCGTCGATCTATGGCAAGTGCCCCAGCAAGTGCTCGACGCTGGGATGCGCGACCCGCTGCTGCAACATGTAACCGCCCACATGAAAAACCCGCAAGCGTTCTACGACAAGGTCATGGGCTTATACGCCAAACCTGAGCGTTCCAGTGAGGATCTCCTCGAAACCGTCGACGGTCGCTTCATTGAACGCTACTCACAACCGCTATGGCTTGAGGGCCAAATCGCCGGACGCTTTTGGTCATTTCGTGATGTCACCTCCCGTAAGCGCTCGGAACAAGAGAAGCTCCAACTCGAAGCAAGGCTGCGCCAGGCGGAAAAAATGGAATCGGTTGGACAATTGGCGGGGGGCGTGGCTCATGACTTCAACAACATGCTCAGCGTCATACTCGGTCATACCGAACTGGCCATGGTCAGGATCGATCCGTCCCATCCCATTTACGAGGATCTCGAGGAGATCCGCAAGGCCGCCACCCGCTCGGCCGACACCACCAGACAGCTCCTCGCCTTCGCTAGAAAACAAACGGTGATGCCCAAGGTCATCGACCTCAACCAAACCATCGAAGGGATGCTCAAGATGCTGCGCCGGCTGATCGGGGAGAACATCCAGTTGCAGTGGCTACCTGGAGCGAGCCTCTGGCCGGTGAGGATCGATCCCTCCCAGATCGACCA
>CAYSON010000419.1:0-3543 GCA_964432635.1 uncultured Desulfopila sp. | reverse complement strand
ACCCTTCAGCGTGCAAAGCAGCTCCAGTGTCGGCCGCGCCGTCGGCGCCGCCTTCATTCTCGGCATGTCGTCGATGCTCACCGGCCTCAACTTCGTCACCACCTTTCACCGCATGCGCGACAAGCGCATGGGATTGATGCAGATCCCCTTGTTCACCTGGTCGCTTTATGCCACTGCCTGGGTGCAGATACTCGCCACTCCGGTGATCTCCATCACCTTTGTTCTCGTGGTCATGGAGCGGTTGTTCTCTATCGGCATGTTCGATCCGGCCAAGGGCGGCGACCCTATTCTCTACCAACACCTCTTCTGGATGTATTCCCATCCGGCGGTCTATATCATGATCCTGCCCGGCATGGGGGTGATCTCCGAGATCATACCCGTCTTTTCCCGTAAATCGATTTTTGGCTATAAGGCCATTGTCTGGTCGTCGATGGGCATTGCCATCGCCGGTTCGCTGGTCTGGGCGCACCACATGTATACCAGCGGTATGAGCGATGTCTCGGTGTTCGTCTTCTCGCTGCTCACCTTCCTGGTGGCCATTCCCTCGGCGGTCAAGGTCTTTTCCTGGGTGGCTACCATGTACAAGGGGTCGATCGAGATGACCCCGCCCTTGCTGCTGTCATTGATTTTCATCTATCTCTTCAGCGTCGGCGGCCTCACCGGCCTGGTGCTGGGGGCGGTGGGACCAGATATCCACGTCCATGATACCCATTTTGTCGTCGCCCACTTTCACTTTGTCATGTTCGGCGGTACCGGCTTCGCCTTTTTTGCCGCCCTCCATTTTTGGTGGCCGAAGATGTTCGGCATCATGTATTCCTATCGCCCCGCCTATGTGGGAGCGGTGCTGACCACCATCGGCTTTCTCTTCCACTATGTGCCGATGCTCATTCTCGGTCTGCAAGGTATGCCGCGGCGCTATTATGACTATCTGCCGCAATACGAAACCGGCAACTTCCTGGCTGGTTTCGGTGGCTATTTGCTGTGCATTGGGCTGATCATCATGTTCGCCAACCTGCTCGGCAGTTTCCGCAAGCGGGTGGTCGCCCCGGCTGATCCCTGGGGAGCCACCACGCTGGAGTGGAAAGTTCCCTCGCCCCCGCCGGTACACAATTTCGTCGAGCGCCCCGAGATCATGGACTTCCCCTATGATTTTCGTGGTGTCGGAGACAATTCGCCGCCACCCCGAGCCTAGGAGAAGTTGCCATGCACCGCGAGATAGACCGGGTCGGAATCAAGATCGGCATGTGGCTGTTCCTCTATTCGGAAATCATCCTCTTTGGGGGACTCTTTGTCCTTTATGCCGCCTACTTTTATGAGCATCCGCAATCCTTCGTCACCGGCGGCAAGGAGCTCAACCGTATCATCGGTGCCCTCAATACCATCGTTTTGCTGGTATCGAGCTTCACCGTTGCCGCCTCCATCACCGCCATGCAGCAGCAGTCGGTCAAGACCGCCAAACGTTTGCTCGGGTTCTCCCTGCTCTGCGGGGTGATCTTTCTGGTCAATAAATATTTCGAGTGGGGCGCCAAGATCGGCCACGATATCTATCCCAATTCGGAAACCCTGGTGCGCGGTGAGCCGGGTCTGAATATCTTTTTCGGTCTTTATTACGTCATCACCGGCCTGCACGGTATTCATGTCATCATCGGCATGGTGCTCTTGGCGATCAGCTATGTGTGGATCACTATGGGCAAGATCACCCACCAGCGCCTGTCAATGCTCGACAATGCCGGGTTGTACTGGCATCTTGTCGATCTTATTTGGATATTTGTCTTTCCCTTATTTTATCTTGTCCTTTAGGCCAATCACTTTCGCGCATGGAGTGGATTCGTGGAAAATGAGACTGCCCATCATCCCTTGAGCTATAGAGCCTTGGCCATGGTCCTGGTGATCCTTCTGGTACTCACCGGGGTGACCGTCGGGGTATCCTATATCAACATCGGCTTTTTCAACGTGCCGGTGGCGCTGGGCGTCGCCTGCCTCAAGGTGACCTTTGTCCTGCTCTTTTTCATGCATCTCAAATACGAGGGACCGATTATCATTTATTCCTTCATCGGTACCGTTACCTTTCTCATCATCATGATCGGCTTCACCTTCTGGGATGTGGCCTTCAGATAACAGGCGGAGAGTGTTATGACCCCGGTGCAGGGTGTTGATCTGGCGTTTTGGTATATTCTCGGTATCTCTGTGGTGCTGCTCTTCGGCATCACCGCAGTCATGGTCTATTTTGTGGTGCGCTATCGGCGCAGCAAACATCCGGTGGCCTCCGACCTTCGCGACAATTATACTCTGGAGATCATCTGGACCATTATTCCCACCCTCATCGCCTTGTCGATGTTTTATGTCGGATGGCAATCCTATCTGGGGCTGCGCCAGGTCCCCGCGGATGCCATGAATGTCGCGGTGGAGGCGCAGATGTTCTCGTGGTTGTTTATCTACGAAAACGACAAGGAAAGTGAAAACGAACTGGTGGTGCCGGTGGGCAAGGCGATCAAACTCAATGTCAGCTCGGTCGACGTCCTGCACAGCCTGTTCATCGCCGCCTTTCGCATCAAGGTCGATGCCATTAAGGGCATCCCCACCTACGCCTGGTTTTTTGCCGACAAGGTCGGTGAGTACGATATCCAGTGCACCGAATACTGCGGGGTCAACCACTCGGCCATGGTCGCTAAACTGCGCATTGTGTCGCCGGAGGAATTCGAGGCATGGCTGGCCGAGGAGAGCGACTGATCCCTATCGACGCCTTGGCCTTTGCACGGCTGGCCAAACTGCCGCTTGCAGCCTTTATTGCTCTGTCAACACTCTTTGGCGCCATTGTTGCTGGAGGCCGACCAACCCTGGAAATCGTCCCGGTTGTTCTCGGCGTCTTATTTGTCGCCTGTGGAGGGGCGACCCTCAACTCCCTGCAGGAGCGTAGCCTTGACGCTACCATGCAGCGCACCCGGGAGCGACCTTTGCCTGCAGGACAGGTGCGACCCGCCCAGGCCCTCTGGCAAGCGGTGCTGCTGATTGGTGGAGGTATGCTCTTGCAGGCGGTGGCGTGTAAAAATCCCTGGCCGTTGCTACTGACGGCAACTGCCTTGCTGTTCTATAACGGCGTCTATACCCCCCTGAAATCCCGAACTACCTATGCCATCATTCCTGGCCTGATCAGCGGGGCCTTGCCCCCCTATATCGGATGGATTGGCGGCGGGGGTGAATTCCTTGCCTTTCTGGCCATTCTTCTCATTGTTTTACTGGTTCTCTGGCAAGTCCCGCATTTTCACCTCATCCTGCTCGCCAATCAGGAGGACTATCACGCCTCGCCCCTTCCCCATCTGCTCCGCCGACTCTCCGAAGCCAGTCTGCGGCGGCTCTTTATTCCTTGGGTGGGGTCGCTCGCCTGTGTGATGATGATGTTTGCCGTTGTGCCGCAAGCGATGACAAATCTCTGTCGCATCGCCGTTGTTGCCAACGCTCTGGTACTGGTGCTGTGTTTTTTGCAACTTGACAGGGTAGCGACGGAAAAACGATATCACTATCTGTTTCTCTGCATGAACGTTT
>CAYSON010000418.1:497-3557 GCA_964432635.1 uncultured Desulfopila sp. | reverse complement strand
TTAAGGTCAGGAAGCAGATCTACGCAGCGAACGTTACAACCACTCTGCGAAAAGTCGGCGGTCTCGTTGGCTACACGACACGCCCTTCAGCAGAGTCAGAACCTATTTCTTGATCACCTGATCGGCCAAGTCGACAATCTTTCCGGCATACCAGGTTCGGAAATTGGGATCGTTCAAATGGGTTTGGCGCCACTTGGAAAAAGGCGATTCCGGGTCACTACAGAGACTTCCCTTGCCTTGATCCCACAAGGCGCCGCACTCTTTGCACTCTCCATCGGACAAGGCACAAAGGGGACAGTCGTTCTTCCACCCCTCCTCCGGCTTGGCGACATGCTTGACATAATATTTGCTGTCGTGGGCGGGGTGTTTGTACAGCCAGGTCCACATCTTTTTAAACTCTTGCAATGCTTGGTTCCTTTCCATGGTCGTGCCCTCCATTACTGAGATTATGTAGTGCTTCTGTCAGCCTTTCGGCTGGAAGGAGCGATGTCGCCGATAACTTACCGTTGGCATTGAAGGAGTTTGAATGGACCAACTGATTGATCCGAATTCCTATGTTTGACTATACCACATCCTAGCACTTGGTCAATGATAAAATCAATCGTCATGTATTATAAATGCATGTATTAACTACATAATTATCACATTGTAGTACTCGCTAATGACGACAATGTAGCAGAGCTACGATGTGATATAATGTTGCTAGGAATATCACAATGTGGTGATCGAGCCAGTTGATACATGTTTTCTTAAACGACAATTTCAGAACGCTATTGAAACTGAAAAAGACAGTGAACCTCGACGAGTTGATTTTGGGAAAAATCGCCAAACAGCATTTGCACAGGTACTTACACCCCAAGGGCATAAGTTTCGTTTGAGCAGACAAGCTGCTCAACAGAGCTTTAAACGGGCGAGGCATCAAAGAAGGGGGCGGAGAGAACGCAAGGCCGATTGGCGATGGCGCGGATGCGTCGCGACCAAGGATAGATCATCCTTGGTCGCGGAGAGAATCAGCAACGGACGGTGCAAGCTTGTCTTGACCAACGACAGGAGATGGGCAAGAGCTTATGTCGAACTGCGGCGATCTGACTATTTCAGGGCCTCCCCGGCGAGGCCAACAAGTTTGCCGGCGTACCAGGTGCGCAAGTCAGGATCGGAGGCCTCAGTTTTCCGCCACTGCCGAAGGGGGGATGCCGGATCACTGCACAGACTGCCATGACCGGTATTCCACAGAGACTTGCACTCCTGACATTCTCCTTCCTTGGCAAGGGCGCAGAGCGGACACTCATTCCTCCATGTCGGTTCGGGTTTGGCGACGTGCTGGACATAGTATTTGCCATCATGCGCCGGGTGCCTGTAAAGCCACGTCCACATTTTCTTGAATTCCTGCAGAGCTTTTGTGCGTTCCATGATTGAGTCCTCCCTGAAGAGTTTGAACGGGGGCTGGATGGTTGCGAGCAAGGCAAAGACAGCGCCCCAAGAAAAGCAATTCTTGCCGTGCCTGAAAGATCGCCACAATGTCTTAGTATCAATATACCACATCCTAGCACTTAATCAAGAGATAAATTTAATTTTAATTCTCTTATATATCTAATATTGCGTTCTTATTATCACTTTGTGGTACAAGCTAAACGCTACATTGTAGCAGTACCACTAAGCAGTATCTGTGAGTTATAAAACACCCCAGCGGAAAATTCCGTTGGGGCGCGAAACGGCTTCAAGAGTAAATAGCTGTGCAGCAAGCGCGGCGGTCGCGGCGGTCGCGGCGGTTGAGCGGACGACCTGCAGGAGAGGAAAGGTGGAAGACGGGAATCCGTCAGGCGTGGAGCATTTTCGAGAAAATTTTGCAGGATTTGCAAATCTCTATTTTTTCTTTCTCATCGGCTCCATTGGTGCAATCGCAAAGGGTGCCGGACATATACCAGCACATATGGCCGCTATCAAATTCCCAGGCAGGGCATTGCTCTTTCACCGTACAGAGTTTTTCCTCCCAGCAGCGCGGGGAACTGCACTTGCGACCCCTTTGGTTGAAATAGAGAAAATAGAGGAGTTTTTCGGCATGGGTAGGAACGGTCCGCCATCCCTGCTCATAACTGTGGATGGTCTTGAGTGAGATACCAAGCAGCTCGGCGAGCTGCTTCTGGGTTTTGCCCAAACGTTTTCTGATGCCTTTGAAATCGTCTCTATTCATGGTCATACCCCCTTCTAATCGAATCCCGAAAATGAGATGGAAACCCTAATCTCGAGTAAAGCATACCACATCCTAGCACCTTAACAAAGAAAAAAACACCTCTTTATGTTAGTTAACTATTTGTAATAATTTAATGTTATCACATTGTGGTATACACTCTATTACTACATTGTAGCAATCAGGCAAGAGTTCGAAGAAAAAATGCCAAGAAAAATAAGAGGAAGGCGACAAACAGAAGGGAGTCATCTCGTTGTCCGAACCGGCGAGAAGCTGCCATGGGAGGAACGAGGGGAGGTCAAAGCGTTGACGGAGATCAATAGCAAGAAAAGATCAGATGAAACCTCTGATCTCTACTACGAAGCTTTTGGGGAACTGCCTTTTACTGTGACAGAGCCTGGACGAACAAGCGCTGCCTTGTCGAAAATGGTCTTGGGCTTCAGACATCATGTGCCCTTTACCGCCATCCACGGCGCAATCACTGAAGAGGTGCAAGTCTCAAAGCAGCATATATCCTATCCCTCTGCCCCGGATAGACACGTGATTCATCGGCATAGTCCCGCCATCGCGCCACCACAGTCCGCACTTCGTTCAGGATCGCTTGCGCCCGTCCGCGCTTCATTGCCGCGTGCCGGGCACAGGCCTTGAAATCCTCAAGGGTGAAATCCCCGCGCTTGCCATTCATGGTCATTTGATGGATTGACGTCCATTTCCCGCTGGGTTGATAGCTGTACGTCATGTCGAACGCCGGCGAGAGTGCCCAGTTCCCCGACCGGTCCATGAGAAAGGCAATGTTCTTGACATGATCATCCTGGTTACGGGCGACGATATTGAAAACCATGCGCCGGAACTGCTCCTCAATGACCGCCATC
>CAYSON010000418.1:0-487 GCA_964432635.1 uncultured Desulfopila sp. | reverse complement strand
CCATCGGCATCCCCAGCCGGCGGATGATGTTCAAGACCTGCTCGTAGCCGTAAGCTCCGGCCTGATTGAAGTCATAATGGGCCATGCCGCACAGCGACTGCATGTGCAGCTTAGCGCCACCATCCAAGCGGTCGAAGCGCTTGGTCATGAAATGACGACGCCCGCTCTCTTCGAACAGACGACAGGGACACATGGCGATGCCGGCATCGACCGCCATTCTTGAGTAGGCATACTCGATGGCCCCGTATCCCTTGGGATCGTCCAATTCCTTGTCTTTATTACCGCTGACCCCATCGAACTTGATCAACCAGTATTCAAAACCACTGCCCGCCTTGATCTGCCCCGAGCGGACTTCGCCGGTTTGCGGATTCCAGGCAATCACCGCTTTGGCCCGCGCCCCACCCGCGGAAGTACCGACCCGAAGAATTTCCTCTAGTGGCGTTTCCCCGCCGCTCTCTTCGATCCATCCCTGCAGATTGTGGCGATG
>CAYSON010000417.1:0-3569 GCA_964432635.1 uncultured Desulfopila sp. | reverse complement strand
CACCGACGCTGCGGTGCAAACCCCAAGATTCGGTTGCAGCCATATTGGTGAAGCGATGTTCCGGCATGGCGGCGAGTAATCCGGCGGCGTGGATCTGCTGGTTCATGGCGGCGGTGGTCCCTTCCGGGGTGAAGAGCTGTCCGGCCTGGGCGCCGGCCGACTGGGCGACGCGGCTGAGATTGCCGGCGAGCAGGGCCAGGGCGTGGCCACCGAAACGGATGAGCATCATGGCAAAGAAGCTGGCCAGCATGATCCCGGCCGAGCGAATCACCCCGAACATCGCCAGCAGCTTGGTGGCAATATCGGGAAAGGCTGCCATGGCATAGACTCCAAGGCTCGATTGGCGCATCTCCTCGAAGGCGTAGCCGGCATAGTCCATGGCGGCGCCATGGATCACCGCGTCGGTGATGCCCCAGGTGGCGAGAAAGACAAAGAAGCCAAACAGCACCGAAGCGGCTTTGCCGGCCACCGGGGTCGGCAGAAAGAGCACGAGAAAGGGGATGACGCCAATGGCGATGGCGGTCATGATCGTCCGCATGATTGGAATCCACTCGTTCATGGTCAGGCCGATGCCAAGGCCGGTGGCGGTGATCTTGCGGTTGCTCTCCATCAATACCGCCGTTTCCTGATCGTCCTGGAAATAGAAGCTATAGAGGATCTCGGCTATCTGCCGCTGCTGGATGATCTTCTCCGGGGTGGGCGAGAGCGTAGTGGCGAAGTTGACGGTGCTCGCTAAAAGATTGCGGCAGGTGGTCATTTCAGAGGGGCTATCCGGATCAAAAAAGGCCTTGGCGCAGACCTTTTTCAAGGCCTCCTGATAATTACCGGGGTTGGCATAAACTGGCCGCAGTTTTGCCCAGGCCTCGCTGCAGGAGAGAGTGGTCCCTTCCGGCTTGGTGGCATCGTAATAGACGGTGAAGACGGCGGGATTGACCGCCTTGTCGAGGCTTACGAGAAAATCGCTCGCGGTGTTGCGCAGTTCATCAAGACTCAAGGTGGTGCCTGGCCTGGTCAACTCGAAGGTCACGCAGTCCTTGACATAGCGCACCATGCTGGTCTTGGCGAAGGTATCCTTGGGGGCGGAGCCGCGTATCGCCTCGAATCCCTTGAAGCCGATGCCACCGGCGGTTCTCTGGTACTGGCGATTGGGGGCACCGGCGGTATCGATGATATCGACCATACCCTTTTCAACTTTGTTGAGAAACCCGGCGGTGAAGACGATGGCGTCAGGGATGCCGCCAATGGTCTGAAAGCGATTGAGCACCGCGTCGTAGACGGTGATATTGCCCTTGGGGACAAAGACCGCCAGATAGAAGACGATCCCGGTGAGGATCGGCACCGCCCAGGCCAGGGGCACGACGCGGGCCCCGGTCGCTGCCTTGAAGATAAAGGCCATAGCCCCGGCCAAGAGACCAAGCACGGCGATCACAAACAACAGTCCCTGATAACTGGCGTCGGAGAAGATCAGGGCGATCTTGGTGAAGGCCTCGCTCACCGGCATAAAGCCGCCGTAGGTGTAAAACTCCATATCGAGGGCATGGGCCGGACTGGCCGGCAGCAGCAGGAACAGGACCAGGATTCTTCGTATTTTCATCATCTCAGTAGGCGACTCGCGTCGCCACATCCTTGCCATAGCGTCGGGTGATCTCGGTCACCATCTGCTTTTCGATACGTTGCATATGCTCAAGGTAATCCATGATCGCCGAGAGCTCCTTGGTCGAGGCCAGGTAGCCCTCGCGGGCGGTTCGCTGTAAGTGACGGATGCGCTCGAGCATCAGGGTGAGATTACGGTCGGCATTTTCGGCAAAGATTGCCGCCTGGCAGTTTTCCTTGGGTTGGCCGGAGGAGGGGCCGGCCTGCTTCTCGAGCAGCTCCTTGGCTTTGTGGGCCACGGCTTCGCCCCGGATATAGAGATCGGAGAGGATCTGCAGGCTATAGGCCCGGGCGGTGATATCGGCCAGCCCGGCAATGGTTGCCTCCTTCATATTGGTTGCCACCGCCGTTTTGATGATCGGCAGCGCCGCCAGGGGATTGGTACCCAGGAAGGTGGTTTCGTCGCTGGAGAGCGCGCCTTTGCTTTCGATTTTCTCGGCGATACCGGTGAGGATCTTCGACACATAGGTGACCAGGTCACGGTTGGCATCGCCAATCAGGCTGCATCCGCCGCCGGTATCCTTGGCATAAACTTGGCCGGAGGAAAAGGCCTTGAGGTCGTCGGGGTTATTCTCGGGGCAGGGTGGGATGTAGGAGACGCGGTAGGCGGTAGCCGGGCCCTCGAGCTTGACATCGCCGACCAGGCCGCGCAAGAGGTTGGTATAGTTGGCCGGGAGGCTCAGTTTGCCGCCGATATTTTCCAGGAGAAAACCGCTGTTTAAAAAAGTAGCGGTGATCTCACCGTTGCAGCCGCTGGTCACCCTTGAGACATCGCCTGATTGCGGCACGTTGTTGTTGGCCTCGTCCTCCTTGGTGGCGATATCCCACATCTCGGAGACCCCTTGGGTGAGTTTGTTCTCCTTGATCGAGGTGCCAAGACGCTCCTGCATCACCTCGGTTGAGTGAAATCCGTTCTCATCCATGACCACCCCCACCAATTCCTTGGCGGCGGCGCACTCGTCGAGTTGCATCGAGTTGAGCTTGTCGGCCAGGGCCTCGAAGTTCTTGATGGTGTTGGCGCACTGCTCGCAAAGGGTCTTCAAGGCGAGATCGAAGGCCACCGCTGGTGCCCCTTCGAGGATCGACTGAAGCTTGTCGACCAGATAGTCTTCGTTAAGAAAGCTAAATCCACCCATAAAGACATCGATGCCACCACAGCCGCTCTTGATTCTCGGCATCTCCACGGTCACCGGGTAGTCGACCTTGCTCTGCCATCTGGTGTTGAAGCCCCCGCCGGAGTAATAGCCCCGCTGCTGTCCGGCAAGATAGTTGGGGGAGGTGGTGGTCTTCTGGGTCAGCCAGTCGTCGACCCAGGCGGCCGGGAGCGGGAAGGGGATGAGCAGAATCAAAAGACAACAGAGGATCGCTCGCATCTTGCACCTCTATGGGTTTGCTTTCCAAGGTTGTTGGTCGCCACCAAGGATCGCCCTGGGATCGAGGGCGCTATTTGCTTCGAAGTCATAGCGCAAAAAGTCTTCTCCCGAGGTCGTGCCCCGAAGCGAACGGATGGTTCGAAAGAGCTTGCGTTCGAGCTCGGAGAGGGCGATAACTCCAGTGGCCACCGGCATCCACTGGGGATCGTCCCGTTTGAAAAGGACCAGGGTCGGGGTCGAGGTGATATTGAACCGAGCGGCGAGGGTCGATTCTCTCGAAATATCGATGGCTTTTACCTGCCAACCGAATTTTTCCAGAAAGTACCCAAGGATCTGTCGCTGCTTGTCGCAGTAGCCACAGCGCGGGTCGGTAAAAAAGAGCAGGGCGTGGTCCCTTCTCGCTTCCTGGAGAGTGTTCTCGATTTCCCCGCGTTGCATCTGCACCCGGGCGGTAATTCCCGGGCCGGCGGTGGGGTAGACCTGGTTCATGCCAAAGAGCCTGGGGTATTTCTGGGTGACGTAGGAGACGGTGTGGGTGTAGGC
>CAYSON010000416.1:0-3570 GCA_964432635.1 uncultured Desulfopila sp. | reverse complement strand
CGGACAAGGTGAAGATTATGACATCCTTCTGCTACTACCACAGCCCCATCGGCAGACTGCTGCTCGTCGGCGAAGGCAACATTCTCACTGAACTTTATTTCGCCAAGACAGCCGACAATATGACCGTTCCCACCGGCTGGCAGGAAGATGACGCCCCGTTTGCCACGGTGATCTCGCAACTTGGCCAATACTTCGATAAGACCCGGACCACCTTTGACCTGCAACTCGACCCGCGGGGCACCAGCTTTCAAAAGGGGGTCTGGCAGGAACTCCTCCGCATCCCTTACGGCGAGACCGCCAGCTACGGCACCATCGCCGAGCGGATCGGCAACCCCAAGGCCTGCCGCGCCGTCGGCATGGCCAACCGCCGCAACCCCATCCCTATCATCATCCCCTGCCACCGCGTCATTGGCCGCGACGGCTCACTCACCGGCTTCGGCGGCGGACTTGCAGTCAAGGAGCGGCTACTGGCTTTGGAAGGGCTGGTGTGACAAATCTTTGAATCAGTCTTTGGTTTCAACAGAACATTAGCGTGATTCAGTTGATGTCAGTCGTCAATAGTGAAAACCAAACATCGGTAATCGATCACACTCCGCCTTTCCCCTGACCCAAACGCAAACGGCCCGCCCCACCCCTTGAAGGGTGAAGCCGGCCGAGAGGTACCGGCCAATGACGCGTTGCTCGTTCAAGCATTGTTTAGGGTGCCACGGGAATCTCCTTCCAACCGCCGACAGCGGTGAACTCGCGGGCGGCGAAGCACCAGATGAGGGCCTTTTTGGTGGAGAGGTAATTAGGGTCCTGCTTGGCGCGCTGGAAGAGTTTGATGCGGGCCGGGGTGACGCCCGAGCCGCGCACCCCAAGGAGGTCGACGGCAAAGCCGAGCCTCGCGGAGAGGTGGTCGAAGAGGCCGGCGCCCTTGGCGTGCAGGTCACCTCCAGCCTGGAAGACCAGGGTATGGCTGTCGCCGAGGAGGATCACCGGGCTGTTCGGGTCGCCCTCCAACTGCTTGCCGTCAGCTTTGGCGGTAACCACCTGCAGTTCGAGGTCTTCCTCGGTGCCGACGCCGCCCGCCATCTGCCGCAAATCGCCGTTGATTTTTAACGGCAGCTTGGCGACGGCAAATTCCTTCTTGGCGACTCCCTGATACCACCCTTCCTTCTGCAGTGCCTCGGCGGCAGCGGCAGCGAACAGTTCCAGCCCGGCTCCCGAGTAGTGGCTGTCGGTGCGACAGTAGAGCTGCGCCTTATCGCGGCCAGCGACCAGCTTGGGCAGAAGATCGATGACCTTGACGCCGGTCCCGGTAAGCTCTCCGTAGAAGGCTTTATAAAGGGCCTGTTCCTGTGCAGCGCCACCGGCAGTCAGGTCTTTGGACAGCTTATAAGGATACACCAGGGCCTTGGGCGGCACCGGCATGAGATAGAGGGTGATGCCGCGCTCGGCCAGCAGCTTATTATAGGTGGTGATGGCCTTGAGCGGATCGGCGATGCTCTTATCCTTGGCCAAAGAGGCCGAAGCCGCCGCCTCACCCCAAAACTTTCCCGCCGCAAGATGCTGCAGGTCTTCCTTGAGAAACAGCCAACCATCAACTCCGGCAACCGCGCCAATGGCACTCTTTTCCGCCAGCTCGCGGCTTTTTTCGGCCAAGCCGGCGGCGCCTGCGGAGAAGGCCCAAGCGAGCATCAGCAGCACCACTACGGCAAAGACACTACTCGTTCTTTTCATCGATCACCTTTCCCCAATTGGGCAATTCCAGTTCAAGCAAATCGTCGTCGAGCGGGGTGCGACGGTAACTGCCGTACTCCCCTTCGACCTCATCCCAGGGTCGCAACAGGAAGGTGGCACGATCCCCGGGGCGCAGCCCGGAAAGGCTGGTAAGGACATTGTCACGCATGCCCCAGCCATAAACCAGCGCCTGGTCAGCGACAGCTTTTCCCGCCTCCCCCTGAAGATCATGGAGATGTAGGGTGAGGACGGCATCGCGGTAGGGCACGGTTCCCGGACGGGCCGCCCGGGAAATGGCGCCGATGGTCGCACTGACCTTGACCTGCGCCCCCTCCGGGGCCACATAAAATCCGCCGGCAGTGGGCTGTCCCAGCTTGAGGCTGACCAGCTTCCAATCACCAAAGGCCAGCTCGCGCTCGGCAAACTGCCAGATCACCACTTTCTTGCCGGCGAGGCGATCGCGGCCCCGAGCCAGCTCGCCGGCCAACATTTCCCTGGTAACATAGGCACCGGAGTCGTTTCTGGCAAGCAGATCGACCGGCCGTTGCAGCTGGTGGGAGAGTTGCTCGGCCAGCCCGGCGCCAGTCTGCCAGCCAAGGCCTTCACTAGCGTAGATATTGGTAAAGGAGTCGCCGAGAAGAAGGATCTCCGCCCCCTTCTCCGGCAGCCACAGCTCCTGACGGTCGCTGACGATGCGGCGTACCATGACTTCCTGAGAAGCATGGAGGTCCGCACCCGGCGGCAGGGTGAGCATGCGGGCGATATCGCCGCTGCCCACCACCCGCTCCTCCACGGTCTGGGAAGTGGCCAAGAGCAAGAGCTCGGCAACCTTTTTGTCGACAAAGACCGCTAAATCCCCGGCCACCGCCTGCATTGCCCCAGGCAGCCAATGGGTGTCCGTGTGCAGATAAGCGGTGCGGTGCTCGCCGGCGTAGCGAGTGAGAACCGGGCGCGGGTCGAAGACGAGGATGTTCTTTTCTGCCAGGGCGCTGAGAAAAGCAGGTAAGGAGCGGTTGGCCAGCGGGGCGGCAACGCTTCTTGCCGAAAGGGTTGCCGGTTCGATGGCCGCCTTGGTCGGCACCGGCATAACGATGAGAATGATCCCCCGCGCCGCCAGTTGTTGGTGGAAATCGAGGATTGCCGGCAGCGGGTCGGGCGATACCGGCTTTTCCCAAAGTTTATTGCCGGCGGCGCGCTCGCGCAGCTGCTGGGCATTGAGAAAGGGTGGGCCGATCAGGGCATCAAGGTCTGAGGCGTAATGCAGCGAGCCGCCCCGGCCGGGCACCGCCTTCTCGTTGCCCTTGTCGAAAAAGCGCAGGTAGACATATTGCAGCGGCGGCAGGAAGAGATGCCGCAAAAAGCTGCCCTCTTCAAGATCAGTCTCGAGACGGTTGATACCCTCGAGAATGGCGTTGTTATAGCGGTCGATGGTGGCAAAAAGTCCTTCGGTCTCGCCCTTGTCCAACGCCCCCAGGTGGTAGGACAGGATGGTGCCACCGCGCCGGTCGTGGAGCTGCTGGGTAATCGGTACCAAAAAGACGGTAGCGAGAAAGATCAGGGAGAGCAGCATTGCCGCCGGAGGGGTGATGGCGGTGACACCGATATCGCGCTTGGCCATGTCCTCACGGCTGAGTTTTTTTGCGGCCATGGCTAGAAGTTGAAGTAAATGAAGGGGTTATACGACTGTATGCTGAGCACCGCCACCGCCGCCACCAAGATCGCTATCACCATGACGATCTTGCCCGTTCCCAGTTCCTTGCTCCAGTCCCAGGTCTGCGGCGCCCGCCAGACGATGATCGCCGTCACCAGCATGGCCACGAGATTGAAGGGGGTGTAGAGCAAACCGTC
>CAYSON010000415.1:2940-3574 GCA_964432635.1 uncultured Desulfopila sp. | reverse complement strand
GGAGGCGTGGTTTTTTTGGTTGGCCTGCTGGCCGGCAAATCGGGAAGCCGTAAAAAAAACAAGCTGATGTACTAAAGTTGTTGGCAAAGGGCCCGTGGCCGGATTCGCCCACCCCTCTGTTGAGAGTTGAATTTTTTATCAAAATACTCTACATGTGTACCCGTTTTTGTAAGATGAGGGTTGTTTCGATGATCTCCTAGCGCCACACGTCCGGTTGTTGAGCATCGTGCGCCTTTCTGCCCTTTCATTTCTTGTGGGTCGTAATTCTCTATGAAACACAGCAGAATTGTTATTACCGGTGTTGGCCTTGCCGCCCCAAATGCCTCAAATCTCAAAGAGTTTAGAGAAAAATTGATAAATGGAGTGAGCGAGATTAAGCAAATCGACCTGCGCTATTTCGGAAAAGCTCCTGCGGGGATTTGCACCTTTCCGGAAACCCTTTATCGCAAGAAAAAGGAAAACAAAAAAGGGACGCGAGCTGGTTGCCTTGGGGTGTATTGTGCCAATGAAGCCCTGCGCGATGGCAACTTGTCCTTGACCAGCTATGACTTGTCCCGTATCGGGATTTACATTGGTCTCACCGAGCACGGAACGGTTGAAACGGAGAACGAAGTCTATAACATCAGCCAATACC
>CAYSON010000415.1:0-2930 GCA_964432635.1 uncultured Desulfopila sp. | reverse complement strand
CCAATACCAATACGACGTCAACTATTGGACGCATCATCATAATCCACGCACCGTTCTCAACAATCCTGCCGGGGAAATCTCCATGAACCTCGGTATTACCGGCCCCCATTACGTTATCGGCGCCGCCTGCGCCGCCGGCAACGCTGCCATTATTCAAGCCGTCCAGATGCTTACCTTGGGAGAGGTGGATATGGCTCTGGCCGGAGGAATTTCTGAGTCAGTCGGTTCCTTTGGCATTTTTGCCAGCTTTAAAGCGCAGGGGGCTTTGGCGGAACATGAGGACCCCCGAAAGGCCTCCAGGCCCTTCGACCGAGACCGCAACGGCATTGTCATTTCCGAAGGGGGATGTGTTTATGTTCTGGAACACCTGGAACATGCCTTGGCCCGCAATGCCAAAATTTACGGGGAGGTTGTCGGATACGCGATGAATTCCGATGCCAAGGATTTCGTTTTACCCTACGGCAAACGCCAGGCGCAGTGCATGCGCTTGGCGTTGCAACGGGCAGGCCTGGAGCCTAATGACGTTGATCTCATTAACACCCATGCCACTGGAACCAAACAGGGAGATCTTGAGGAGTGCAAGGCAATAGAAGAAGTTTTCGGCCAATGCCAAACCACCTATATCAACAACACCAAAAGCATTATTGGCCACGCCATGGGTGCTGCCGGTGTGCTTGAGCTTGCCGGCAACCTGCCCTCCTTTACCGACGGCATCGTTCATCCGACCATTAATATCGACAACCTTGATCAGGACTGTGCCCTTGCCCATCTGGTTGTCAACGAAGCGATTAAGGTCGATTCGATCCGCGTCCTGCTCAACAATTCCTTTGGCATGGTGGGCATCAATTCCACGGTGATCGTGGAAAAGTATCAAGGGTGAGCAAATGCCTGAGGTGTTCCCTTGGCCTCTTCCAGACTGCGGGGGTATAACTGCATTGATCCCTGAAGCGGGATTCACAAACACCTCATGGGCTGCTACAAAATAACTATCAACAAGGGGCCCTGGTTATGGTATAGGATGTCTTTTTGACCAAAGCGTGCACCCATTGCCCAATCCCGCAGGCAGGTCCTGCCCCAGGCTTCCCCTCCATCCCCTGATTTATTCGGAGACATGTATGACAAGTGAAGAAATTAGCATGGTGATCATAGATATCATCAAGGACATAGACGAGGAGGCAGACTTCGACGGTCTCGACCCGGACAAACCCCTTCGTGACCAACTGGAACTCGATTCCATGGATTTCCTCGATATTGTCATGGAGTTGCGCAAACGCTATAAACTGCAGATACCCGAGGACGACTACCCCCGCCTGGCCACTCTCAACAGTTGCGTTGTGTACCTTCAGCCCTTGTTGCAGGGCGTATGATTTCGTGAAAGTTCCTCTGTTGGTCATTGGCGGCGGCCTTTCCGGACTGGCTGCCGCCATTCGAGCCTCTCGGTTCCTTCCACAAGTCCTTCTCCTCGAAAAACACTCCCGCCTTGGTGGACTCAATTCCTATTTTTATCGGAACAAGCACCTTTTTGAAACTGGACTCCATGCCATCACCAATTATGCTCCACCCGGTGATAAACAAGCACCGCTCAACCGCCTGCTCCGTCAACTCAAACTGCGTCGGGAGCAGTTATCCTTTTGTCAACAGTTCGAAAGCGAGATCGTCTTCTCCAATGCTGCCCGGCTTTCCTTCAGCAACGACCCGCACTTGCTTGTCGAAAACGTCCACGCAACTTTTCCCAACACCGCCCAGCGCTTTGATCACCTGCTGAAATTCGTTTCAGAATATGACCCCTTCAAGCCAGCCCCATTTCGGTCCGCCCGCGGCGTGATTTCCGAGCTATTGCAAGACCATCTCCTCGTCGAAATGCTTTTTTGCCCGCTCATGTTCTACGGCTCATGTCGGGAACACGATATGGATCTCGGGCAATTCGTCATCATGTTCCGCTCAATCTTTCTCGAAGGCTTGTTCCGACCTGCCGGTACCATTAAAGACATCATTGAATTACTGCAATCTCATTTGATCGGCTTGGGCGGAGCCATCCGCACACATTGCCCAGTGCGGAAGATATTGGTTAAAGACGAGAGAATCATCGGCGCGCAAATGGCTGACGGTCAGATCGTCGAATGCGACCTTTGCGTCTCCACCATAGGCAACCAGGAAACGCTATCTCTCCTTGACGATCAGCCGATTCCTCCGCGCGAATCGACGTCACGCCTTACTTTTGTCGAAACCATTTACCAGACTCAACCCCCAGAACAACCTAAGCTATCGCCTAAAACAATAATTTTTTTTAATAACCAGGAGACCTTTCAGTACAGGTGCCCAGACGATCCGGTTGATTTTACCAGCGGGGTGATTTGCTATCCCAATCACTTTCACGATCTGCCTCCACGCCCCTTTCAGGAAGTAAGAACCACCCATCTTGCCAACTACCAGTTGTGGAACAGTTTTGCTGCAACCCCCACCAAATATCATGCAGAGAAGGAACTTGTAGCACGCCGTTCCTTGCAAACTCTGGCAAATTTGCTTGGCACTTTCAACGAGGATATTGTATATGAAAACACTTTTACTCCTGTTACCATAGAGCGATATACGGCAAAAGTCGGAGGAGCCGTGTATGGTAGCCCCGACAAGGTTGCCGATGGGCGCACTGCCTACAAAAACCTTTTCCTTGCCGGCACCGACCAAGGTTTTCTCGGGATCATCGGCTCGATGCTCAGCGGCGTGTCCATCGTCAACCAACATATCCTCCCACTATCCTAATATCGCCAAAGACACCTCAACCAGGGGTTCTTTGTATTCTTTTTCGAATCTGTCTTGGGATCTTATCCATCCATTATTAATTTTTGTACCATCTGGTGCGGTAATTTCATAAAAGATCGGGTTCTTTAAACCAGGTCGGGCAAAAGTATCCCAAAAAAATTTTCCATTGT
>CAYSON010000414.1:0-3577 GCA_964432635.1 uncultured Desulfopila sp. | reverse complement strand
ACTACTGCAAGAAGGTTGTCGCCGAGAATCCCGCGGTTGAGATAGAGTTTAGGGTCGAGACTGTCCTGCGACTACGATAAGCAAAAACACCCAAAAACCGAGCCCGGCGGAAACCGGGCCACAAGGAGATCATTATGTCAAACGGTATAATTGACTACGCCACCCAAGGGATTCTTGCTGGTATGTCTTTCGACTCTATTGTCGAAGAGTCAAAATACTATATTGGCGGCGGAACCTATGAACACATAGGGGTCCATATCACAGATGGTGGCCTCAAAGCTGGTTGGACATACCAGTACACTTGCCTCCGGTTTGACGGCATCATGTACAAAGACGCCGGGAAGACTATCGAGCAGGGTATTGTAGATGGCGACCTCGCCCTTGATATCAGGACAACTACTTGCTGCTAACCCCCACCGAGCCAGGCGGAATCCTGGCAAAAGGAGAAGAGTTATGAACAATTTTCAATTCACGGACGGCTGGTCAAGACATGAAAACGAAGCCCCGAGTTGTGGGGCAACACTCCGCGTCGCTGAGAGTGATGGAAAGTTTCTTCTGGTTCGGGCTGACGCCTGGACCGGGGACTTCAATGATGTTCTTGGGTCTTTCGAGACTCAAGAACAGGCGGTGACGGCCATGCACGATGAGGCGAGGTCAGAGTCATGACCCCCGCCGACCTCCGCACCACCCGCGCCACCCTCTCCCTCTCCCAATCACAACTTGCCGCCGCGCTCGGTTGCTCGGTATCGAGTTTGCAGGATTGGGAGCAGGGGAGAATTAGGATTCCGCGATGGGTGCCGAAATCGTTGGCATCCATTAAAAAAATCAGACAATTGGAGAAGAACATGGAAAATCGCCCATTTGATACTGCCCCCTGCGGTTGCCGTGTATACGGCAATTGGTTTGACGGTTCCACCCATTACGAACCATGGGTGGACGAATCTCAGTGCGACGGTTCATGTCGCACCGATGACGACAAGGAGAAAAAGCCATGACACCAGAAAGAGCCAGAGAGATCATGTCCTGGTACGACTACCAGGGGTTCGGCGCGCTGGCATATAACGCCAAACCGCCGCAATGTCCGCGTCCTACCGAGGCTGAGAGGACATACATATGGTCAACAGGCAATAGCGGCGGCGACACCCTGAACTCCCTGCTCTGGAAAATAATCAAAGGAGGTCCACCATGATAGAACGCCCCCCCATCGACGACAAGACCCGCCTGTTGCGGCTGTTGTGGCAGAAAAAAGATAAGAGGTATAGGCTGGGCGCCATACAATGCGCCTACGCTTTCGACCTCATCTCCCTGGATGAGTGGGTTGCCCTGGACAAGCAGATCAGGCACCAGGACAATCCTCAGTATTTGAGGCTTCCTTGACCTCATCCCAGCGAGGCGCACTCCACCCGGGGTGCGCTTTGATTTTATCCCCAAAAACCATCTCCCACTCCACCTCCCCCAGCCTCGATGATTTTCCGCACCGCAGTAACGAGGTTCATGACTTGTTCCCTATCAGTGAGATATTGAAAATTCTCCCACAGGTGCAACTCGGCCTGGATTCCGGCGATCACGCCATTCAGCCTCACCACCTCGCCGGACAGGATCTCGGCGACGGCAACGCTGCCATAGCCTGCACCAACCATGTCCTCCTCATCAGTCGGCCCTGCTATGTCGTGGCACAGTTTCCGGGCAAGTTCTATGCTGCCTCGTCTTGTCATCTCAATCCTCCTCGCAAAACCGCGCCATGAAATAGCCGTACATCGCGGTCATTGCCACCGCGATAAAAACCTGCCCCATGCTCATCCCTACCGATGATAGCATCAGTGATTGCGCGACGACAAATGCCAGTGCCACCAGGAGATATTCTGCTCCTCTTAATCTACTCATCTCACCCCTCCCATGCGGAGTCCGCCCGAGCGGTCCCGAGCGGCCCCGCTTGATCTATTAAACTATTTTCAGGATATACCCAGATTCCCAATACTTACTTTCAGTCATGCCGCAGTGAGCAACCCTGTGGCCGTCTTCATCGCCGTGTGTGTGCTCGTGGAGACAAGCGTCGCAATAAAACCTGGCCGTACCAGAACCATCATTCAGCCGCTCGGCAATAATGACAGGTATCTCAGTGTTGAGATACTCATCAAATTTTTTCCCGACTATTTCGGTTTTCTTCACGAGGTAAGCCTTCGCCAGCTCGGCACCTGGCCCTTCTTTGCCGCAACAAAGGCACCTAAACCGATCTGTGGAGGGGTCGTAAACGCAACTAGCGGTAATCTCAGCATGATATGGGCAACGCCCGACCAGTTTGTTTCCATTTTTTTTCATCTTTTTGGTGAGAATTGGCTTCATAAATACCCCCATTAAAACGGCACGTCTTGCCCCATGTCGCCACCATGACCAGGGTCATAGGGCTTTTCCATCTGCGAGTTATCCCGCGGCGATAACGATTGCACGACATCGGAAACAACCTCGGTTGTGTACCGCTTTTGTCCGTCCTTGTCGGCCCACTCACGAGTCTGCAATCGGCCCTCGACATAGACCCTCGCCCCCTTCGAGAGATAAGTGCCGCAGAACTCGGCGGTCTTGCCCCAGACAACGACCCGGTGCCACTCGGTTTCGTCCTGTTTCTGGCCGGCCTTGTCTTTCCATGTCCGGGATGTGGCAACGCTGAGGGTGGCTACTGCCGTACCGGTCTGGGTGGTTTTGACCTCTGGATCTGCGCCAAGATTGCCGATAAGGATAACTTTATTGACCATTTGATTTTCCTCTAAAATTTGAATTTTCCGTTTTTAGTTTCCTCGAGGCACGATTCACATTTCTCGTGATCGAATTTACCCTTCTTTATCGCTGGCTGACCATGCTTGTCGCACCGCAACGCTCGTCGGTCGAGTTTGTAACACTTCCCGCAGGTCGTCCTGAGCTCATTCTTCTCACTCACGGCTCCCTCCTGGCATAGGTAGTTATCGCCTCTTGTTGTTTAACTGCGTCATCGATCGACAGTTTCCCACCGAGCATCTGCATGATGATCGCCGCCTTCTCGAGGTTCTGTTCGATCTCCTCCGGTGAAAGATTGTCGGTTTCCTCGGGCAGGGCTATGTGGTTTCCAGCCGCTCTCCTTTGCCGAGCTGCGAAAACCTGGTCGCGGACATCGAGGAAATGCTTCATCACGGGGAAAAACTCGACCTGTTTCTCAACCGCCCGTGCCGCGTCGATGAACTCCTCGTCGTTAAACAGCGGTGCCAATTCCTGGTAAAACCTTGCTGATATTACGGTCTGCTCCGCGGCGCTTTTCTGCCCTGGAAATGTGATCGACCAAATCCGAACAACATCCGTGACGGTTTTAATGTGCAATGGCCTTGATATCGCTTTGTCCATCATGTATCTCCATGCCCGCCAATAGTTCTCGGGCGTCCTTTTCTTTTTGTGTCATCGGGCGCTGCTGTTGTCTTGTCTGTCCCCCACTCGACATATACCCGTTCTTTTCCCAGGTCCGGACAGCCGCCCTCCAATCCTTCATAGAATTTTTTCCGACTCTCCAGCCGTTCGAGGTGTAGTGGTCAAGCCACAAGGAAGGGTCCACGTT
>CAYSON010000413.1:0-3578 GCA_964432635.1 uncultured Desulfopila sp. | reverse complement strand
GTGCGCCAGAAGGCGTCGAAGATTGTCGCGGGCCTCCTCATATAAACCGCATTGTATGAGGGCTTCGGCAAGACGCAAGCGATAGGAGCGATTGCCAGGCTCCAGTTCGACACTCTTCCGGCAAAGAGTGAGGGCGATTTCATCGCCTTCACCCGCGCGCAGGTAGATGGTGCCGAGAGAGCTCATGGCGCGGTCATCAAATTCGTTGAATTGTAGGGCGCGCTGCAGCTCCTCCATGGCAAGACGGAGATTTCCGGTCTCGGCATAAGCTCGCCCGAGATAAAAACACGCCTTGCCGGCATGATGTCTCTGGCCATGATCCTTTCTCCAGCTGAGAAGGTGTTCGATAGCCCGTTGATGATTGCCGAGCTCTCCAGCCAGCATGCCCACCTGCAAGCGAAGTTCCTCAAGCACCTCGGAACCGGCCTCCTCACCATCGAAATGGCGCAGCGCCTCTTCCAGATAAGCGTAGGCAGGTTCAAGCCGCCCTCTCGCCTGCTCGGCCAAGCCAAGATTGTACAGAGCCATGAAATTGTCGTTATCGAGTTGCAGGGCCTTCTCAAAGCAGGCTGACGCCTGGACAAACTTGTTCATCGTCGCCAAAGTCACCCCGAGGCTGTTATGGAGGTTGACGTTCGCGTCATCAAGAAGTAGCCCGCGCGTATATTCACTGACCGCCCGGGCGAGGTCGCCATCGCCGTAGTAGACATCACCGCTGAGGTTGAGGCTGATCGAATCGAAGACCACCTCCTCCACCCCATGAAGGAATGTGGCATGGTAGAGTGCCTTACGGCAATTAAACAGCACCTCCGTTTTGGAAAAATCACCGCAGGGATAGGAACAGATGCCTGCCTGCACACCTTCCCCTTGGTCGCTCTTTCGTAATCCACGGATCATTTCCTCGGCCCAGCTGCGCGCGTCGTTGCCGTCTACCCGGGCGAGAAAAACCACCAAGTCCCCATCAGTTGTCAGCCATTTTCGCCCGACAAGCTCGGGCAGCAACAAGGCCCACAGACCTTCCTCGCTGCTTTGTCGGTGTTGGTGAAAACGTACAACAGCAAAGGTGGCAAAATGTTTGGCCCATGCAGCCAGCTTTCGTGCCGTTTTTTCTTCGGGGGGCTGCAATGGATGGTTTTCTGGGTGAGCGAGCCGGGAGAAGGCGCAAAAGCTGAACGGCCCCCTTTTCTCGGCATGACGGAGTGCTGTCCAAGCCTGATCAAGCAAAACATGGGCGTTTGTACCGTATCCTTCACTGCCGCTGCGATCACCGAACACGCTCGAGCCGATATGAACGCGATGGCACCCCTCCCGTTTCAGAGAGGAAAGCAACGCCCTTTCAACGTGCAGCGATTGCCAGTTCGGATGTTCCGGCAGCACCAGGGCAAAAATCGAGTTGCCGATGTAATGGAGCAGCGCATCGCCATGAAGTATCGTGGCGAGAAGATTGGCGCAGCGCTGGTTATAGCGCAGGGCAAAGCGACACGACGTCCGTTTGGGCAGCAGCTCGATGAGAAAAAGGTGCAGAGCACCCTGGGGTTGTTCGGCATCGATAAGAGACTGAAGATTACACAGATTAAGGAGGCCGGTGACGCTATCGGAGCGAGCCTTTTTCAGCAGGAGAAACTCTCGTTCGGCACTTGCCTTAACATCTTCCAGCCAATCCTCGCCCAATTTGTCAAGAAAGAGAGGGTCGGCACCTTCGACGACCGCCAGAATCATCACCCCTTCCAGGGTAAAAAAAGGGATCAGCAGACGTGACTCAACCACCGCAAACATGCGTTCGCGAAGACGCAGGACCTCGATTACCGAAAGGGCTTGCTTCTTTTGCCCTACCCCACTTTGAGGATCCCTGGTATCGACAAAAGTGACGGTGTGCGCGGTGGGCAGGCGCTTTTTAAGAATTTCCGCAAAACTTTTGGAAAATCGTTGAAAATCTCTCGCCCCGAGGCGGTGGTAATCACCAGAAACCGGAAAACTCTCGATCACTGCTTTTCTCCGGCAAAAAAGTCGCTCAGCAGGTGAACCACGTCAGAGAGTTCCCGTTCTTGCAGGGTACGCACATCAAGAAGAAAGCGATCCTTTTCGATTCTGCCGATGATTGGAATGGGCAAGGTGCGCAAGCGCTGCTCCATGGTATTTAGAGACATTTCCAGCGGGGCCAAGACAATTGCCCAACTCTCAATATTAAACTCAGGTAAAGCGCCTCCACCAACCCGGGACATGGTGCTGGCCATGGTCACATCACATTTTCCTTTGAGCTCTCTTCTCAGCCGCGCAAGCAAACGGCGGGCCCGCTTTTTCAGATCATCCTGAGGAACGGTGAGCATAGCCAGAGTCGGCACACGGGTCAGCGCTCGGTCCATGTCGAGGTAATCGCGCAGAACGCTTTCCAGGGCGGCCAGAGTAAATTTATCGATACGCAAGGCACGATTGAGAGGATTTTTTTTGATGGCCGACACCATCTCTTTCTTGCCGACAATTATACCGGCCTGCGGTCCTCCAAGGAGCTTATCGCCGCTGAAAGTGATCACATCAATGCCAGCATTGACGATTTCTTGAACCGTCGGCTCCTTGGGAAAGCCATACGGAGAGAAATCGATTAAACTGCCGCTGCCGAGATCCTCCATGGTCACCAGATGGTGTTTGTGCGCCAATGCCACCATCTCCTCCGCCGAGACCTCGGAGGTAAACCCGACCATGCGGAAATTCGAGGTATGAACCCGCAGCAGCAACGCTGTATCCGGAGTGATGGCCTTCTCGTAATCATAAACATGGGTACGATTGGTGGCCCCCACCTCGACCAGCCGAGCACCACTTTTGGCCATAACGTCGGGAATGCGAAACGAGCCTCCGATTTCCACCAACTGGCCGCGAGAGACGATGGCTTCTTTGCCACTGGTCAGGGTGTCAAGACAGATAAGCACGGCAGCGGCGTTGTTATTGACCACCAGTGCCGCTTCAGCCCCGGTGAGAAAACAGAGCAGGTCCTCGACAAGGCTATAACGGCTGCCGCGCTTGCCGGTTTTGAGATCAAACTCAAGATTAGAATAATAACCTCCGGCTTGCTCAAGGATATCGGTGGTGTGGCCGGCAAGAATGGAACGACCAAGGTTGGTATGGATGACCACTCCCGTTCCGTTGATCACACGGCGAAAGTTGCTGGCCATGCGCTCTCCAACCCGAGAGGCAAACACCTCGCCCCATTGTTCCAGCGTGCGATTGCCAGGGAAGCCTCGCCCTTCCAGTATCCTCTCCCGTTCTTCTTCAATGACCGTCTGCACGACATGCTTGACCACGCGTAGCGGATGGGACAGGCCACGCTCATGCAAAAGTGCAAGACATTCATCCACTTTGGGGAGAGCGCGTAACAACCGATGTTTTTCGTCCATGAGCAAGTATCCTGACAGCAAAATCTATTATGAAAACAACAGTTGCTTCGCCGACCGTGGTTGCGAACTGTGGAGGTATGCCCTACATAATCGCCCTGGCCGAGTTATCACAACTCTTTTTTTTTGTTCTCGGTTTTTCCTGTTGACAAGGGTAAGAGGTTCAAGTAGTTTGCCGCGGTCCTGAGGGAA
>CAYSON010000412.1:0-3584 GCA_964432635.1 uncultured Desulfopila sp. | reverse complement strand
GGCCAAACAACGAAAAAGGCCGCGACTCTACGGACACAAGGTCGGCGCCGATTCGGTGAGTGATATCGTACGGGTGTGCCGTGAAGTGGGGATCGGCTATCTTACCCTGTATGCCTTTTCCTCGGAGAATTGGCAGCGGCCTTCTGCGGAGGTCTCGGGGCTGATGTCGATCCTCAAAAAGTATCTTGAGGGCGAGTTGCCGCGCATGCAAAAAAACGGTATCCGCTTGATGTCCATCGGCGATCGCGACCGTCTGCCTGAGGCGGTGCGTCTTTCTCTTGAAGAAACCATTGCCGCCACCCCCGAAAATACCAATCTCACCCTCAATCTGGCTCTCAGCTACGGTAGTCGTGATGAACTGGTGCGGGCGGTTCGCACTATCGCCCAGCGCTGCCTCCGCAACGATCTCGATCCGCAGGCAATCGTCGAGGCCACCATCACCGGCAACCTCGACACCGCCGGCATGCCTGACCCCGATCTGTTGATCCGCACCGGCGGGGAGGCTCGGCTGTCCAATTTTCTCCTGTGGCAGGCCTCCTACGCCGAAATCTTTTTTAGCGAGGTGATGTGGCCGGATTTTCGTGAACAGGTATTTCTACAGGTCTTGCAAGATTTCCAGAAACGGGAGAGACGCTTCGGACGAACCGGAGATCAGCTCCAATTGGAAAACAGCTCATGAAAACGCGCATCGCCCCCGGTCTGGTTATCGCCGGTCTGTGGTTGCTCCTGCTGCTCAAAGGATCACCGCTCCTTTTTTATTTGGTCGCCGCCTTTCTCGTTCTTTGGGCCGCCGACGAATACTCGCGCATGGTGGATTCGCGCACCCTCCCACTGTTTGAACGTTGGCTGGTCAACGGGTGTCTGGCCTTGCCGACTCTGCTGGTCTGTATCCGTCCGCAGCTCTCTACTCTCGGCCCGGCGATGCTGGCGGCATTTTTTCTGGTAATTCTCTATTTTCTGTATCGGTACAGGAGCTTGGACAATAAGTTCGACTTCTTCTGTCGCCTCGCCCTTGGCGTTGTCTATTTGGGATTCCTCTCTGCCCACTTGGTGTTGCTGCGTAACCATCCCGATGGCGCCGCCTGGCTCGTTGTCGGCAGTGCTATAACCGCCGGTTCCGACAGTGGCGCCTATTTTGTCGGCAAGGCCATGGGCAAACGGAAATTGTGCCCTAATGTCAGTCCCAATAAAACGGTGGAGGGGGCGATCGGCGGCGTGATAATCGGAGTATCGTCAGCGGTGATTCTGGCCATGCTGGTCCTGCCCTCCGTCAACTGGCCCTTTTTGTTGGTCTCCTCCGCTCTGCTCTGTTTGGTTGGGATCGTCGGCGATCTCACTGAATCGATTATTAAGCGTGGTACGGGCACCAAGGACTCCGGCCGCTGCCTTGCCGGTCATGGCGGCATCCTCGACCGGGTCGACTCCTTGCTCTTTGTCGGGCCGGTCCTCTATTACCTTGTCCTTCTCAGTGGTCCCTGATGAAAAATCTTGCCGTGCTCGGCTCGACCGGCTCCATCGGTGCCAATGTCCTTGATGTGGTCCGCCAGTTCCCTGATCGCTATAAGATAGTGGCCCTGGCCGCCGGCAGTAATATAAGGCGTTTGGCTGAACAGATCGTCGAGTTCAAACCGTTGCTGGTCTCGGTCTGCGACGACCGGCGTCGCAGCGAGCTGCAAGCCCTCCTGCCGGCACCCGTGACATGCCAGATTCTTTCTGGTCCAGAGGGAAATGTGCAGGTGGCCGCTCACCACCAAGCCGACCTCACCGTTTCGGCGATGGTTGGCGCCCTCGGTTTGCTGCCGACCCTGGCGGCAATCGAGGCGGGAAAGGACATAGGCCTGGCCAACAAGGAAACCCTGGTCATGGCTGGACATCTCGTGATGGAGGCGGTCCGTCGCCGCGGGGTACGCCTCTTGCCCATCGATTCGGAACACTCCGCCATCTTTCAAGCCCTCGAGGCCGGACGCAGGAGCGATGTGCGCAAGATCATCCTTACCGCCTCGGGAGGACCTTTTCGCACTATGAAGCGAGAACAATTGACCAGGGTCACCGCAGCTGAGGCCCTGCGCCATCCCAACTGGAACATGGGGAGAAAAATCACCATAGACTCTGCCACCTTAATGAACAAGGGGTTAGAGGTGATCGAGGCACGGTGGTTGTTTGATGTGGTCGCGGAGGAGATCGAGGTGGTGATTCACCCCCAGTCCATTGTCCACTCCCTGGTTGAATACCGGGACGGCTCGGTGCTGGCACAGATGGGCCTCCCCGATATGCGCATTCCCATCGCTTATGCCTTGTCCTATCCGGAGCGCCTGCCGTTACCCTTGCCGGGATTAAACTTGACCACCTGCGGCGAGCTCCAGTTCTTGCCTCCGGACCACGAGAATTTCCCCGCTCTGGGATTGGCCTTTTGCGCCCTGCAACGGGGCGGGACCGTCCCGGCGGTGCTCAATGCCGCCAATGAGGTGGCGGTCGAGGCCTTTCTCGCCGGACGCATTTCTTTCCCGCAAATAGCCGAGACAGTGGCTGCAACAATGGATACTGTAGGCACAGAGGGCAATGCCTCCCTGGCCGAGATTCTCGCCGCCGACGTCGAGGCCAGGACCACGGCCGAGAGTATGCTGCGGTCATGATGTACACGACGATGGAGTGATACCTCTTTCAGGCGCTCTGGCGTTGACAATCTAATCAATTTCTTGGCCGGTTACATGGCCTTTGACACCACTGCTTATCTCCTATGAATACCCTACTGTCGTTTATCGTCGTTCTCGGGCTGCTCATCTTTGTCCACGAACTTGGACATTTTCTTTTCGCCAAGCTGTTCGGGGTGCGTGTTCTCAAATTCTCCTTGGGGTTTGGGCCGAAATTATTCGGTCGTACCATCGGCGACACTGAATACGTCGTTTCCGCCTTTCCGCTTGGCGGTTTTGTCAAGATGTTCGGTGAGAACCCGGACGAACAAGATGTGTTGGAGGCCGATAAGCGGGTCTCCTTTGCCCACAAGGCAGCCTGGCAGCGTTTCTTGATCATCTTTGCCGGGCCGGTTTTCAATCTGCTCTTTGCCGTGCTGCTGTTCTTCATGGTCTTTTTTTTCCTGGGCATCCCCGGGTCCGGTGAGGGTACCAGGGTCGGCAAGGTTAACGACAAGTCTCCCGCGGCCCAAGCCGGCATGATTGACGGCGACCTCATTCTGCGTATCGACGACCGCGAGACCCTGGTCTGGCAGGACGTCCTGGATGGGGTCAAGAACAGTAACGGCAAGGCTATCATCATGGGAGTGCAGAGGGGTGGCGAAAAGCTCTCGCTCACCGTCCATCCGGCCATGGATACGGTGAAAAACGTCTTCGGTGAGGAGGTTGAGCGGCGGTATATGATCGGCATCAAAAAAGCCGACGAGATGGTTTGGGAGGAGAGCACCCTGTGGTCCTCGCTGGAGAGTGCCCTGGCTCAGACCTGGATGTATATCTCCTTGACCGCCATTGGTTTCGTCAAGATCATCCAACAGGTGGTCCCTGCTTCGGAGATCGGCGGGCCGATCCTCATTGCCCAGATTGCCGGGGAGCAGATGAAGGCGGGCTGGGTCA
>CAYSON010000411.1:0-3594 GCA_964432635.1 uncultured Desulfopila sp. | reverse complement strand
TCGGCACCGAGCTTGAGAGAAAGAGATAGAGCTTTTCCTGGGGCGACAAAGTCGGCCGCTCCTTTTCAGGAAGGATTTCTTCGCCTGGCCCAAGATGGTGCTGCGACAGCTGTTGTTTCTTGGCCTCGATCCTTTGCTGCCAGGGCTCTGCCTGAAAGCGGGCGAAAACATCTTGGGCCGCTTTCATTCCAGCGGCATGATTGCTATTGGTGGGTAGGCTCATACGGTCGGCGTCCTTTTTGACTTTTTCAAGCAATGCCCAAATCTGCTCCCGGCTGGGCGAGGTATCCTCCGCCGCTTGGGCCGGGTGAAGAACAAGACTGGCCATGATAAGAAGCAGCCACCAGCGCATCATTCGCAGCAGGTGCAGCAGCGCTGCTGGCGGTAGACCACCCAGAGAAATTCATCGTTGGAGCCCTCTTCCCCGTAGTAGGGGGGATTGAGGCCGGAATCGTAAAGCTTGGCGCTCACTCCCACCGGAAAGGCGGGAGAGCGGTTCCCCGGCCGGGCCGTATGGAGCTTATAGTGGCTCTTGACCCAGACCGGGGTGGAACTGCAGCCGCAGAGATCGGCCGGGTCGCAGATCATCCCGATGCGGCAGAGCTTATAGATCAACCTGGCGGCGACGGTGTTATTGGCCTGGACGATATTGTCGTTGTCGACATGGCCGTTCATCGGATAGGCCGAGCCGCCGGAGCCGATGCACCAGGGCATGAAGTCGAGTGGCACGCTGAGGTTGGTGGCGGTGGCATCGGCCATGCACGCCATTTGCATCTCCTTGCTGGCAAAGAGGACGGCATCGGGATGGACCAAGGCCGACAACTCGTCGTTTTGCCACATCGAGTCGTATTCGCTCCACCAGGAGCCATAGTCATTGCGGGAGCAGCTCCCTTCCATCAAGGGCAAGAGATAGGCATGGGCCTGGGCGAAGGTCGATTCGTTTGCGATCTCCACCGCGTCGGCGCTCTTATTTTTGCCGCCGAGCTTGTCGATGGCCGAGCCGCCGACGAACTCCCCCTGCATCGCCGAATAGTTGGCGACCGAGACGGTATCGGCGAGCATGAACGGCTCCCAGTAGCTGATGATCGTACCCTCCTCGACAAAGATCGGCGGAGGCCGGGGGCAGAAGCAGACCCCTTCGACCTGGTAGTTGATTTCGTCGTAGTGGACGTCCTGCGACGAGTTGAAGGAATTGCCAGATTTGGTGGCCTGGGCCGGCTGGCAGAATAAAAAGGCACCAGCCAAGAGCATCAATCGCATTCCGTTCATCGCTCACCCCTTTGCTCCCTTGGGGACGAATACTTCGCGTACCTCAAGCCGGTCATCCTTGCGTGTCACCAAGGAGGGCACGGTGTGCAGTTGCAGACGCTCGGCCATGACCTGGGTGAGATAATAGAACGGCCTCTGGTAGCGTACCCCAAGTTCGCCGGCCTTGCCGCCGCAGAGCAGCAGCCGAATATTGGTGGTATTGAAGTAGGGCGACTGCTCCCACCAGGCCAGCTGCTCCGGGTCGCTGCCGTCAAGGACCAGCAAGCCCCCGGAAAAGACGATATGCTTGAGGGGATTAAAGGAAAAACCCTTGGGGTAGACGATGTTGCCCTTACCATCACTGATATCGTGATCGAGGGTGAAACGCATATCGACCAGGAAGGTTTTGTCGGCGCTGGCCTTGGGCAGGGGATGAAGATCCTTGGGCTGGTAATCGTGGGGATGGGTAAGCAGAGGCTTCCACCGTTGTTCCATGGCGATGGCGCTCTGTCGCAGTTCTTCGGTGAGATCCGGCTCGATCACTGGGTAGGTCCTGCCGAGCACGCCAAGGTGTCTGGTTATCCCGGCGTACCCTGCGGCGGCGCAGAAGAGGGTGAGAAGAGCGAGCGTTGCGCTACACATACTCCAGCCTCCGCCGGACCATCTCCCGGATCGCCTGGTCATAGCTCTCTCCCTCCTCGACCATTTTCTCGATGGCGGCAATTTCATCGGCCTTCGAGGTGTAGATGAAATAGGCGTAGTCGCTCACCGCCAGCCGGGCCACGCCCAGACCGAAAGGGGTATCGAAAAAGAGTTCCGAGTACTTCGGGGGATTGGATTTGACGCTTTTGAGGAGCGCCATGGTGAAATCATCGTAGTCGATCAGCCCCTTTTTCCGGGCCTGATCGAAATCGGGAGATTCGAGCAGGATCCGAAAGGCCGAGTTGCTGTTGATCACCGAGCCGACCTCGCCGAAGTTGTCGAGATCGAGCAGCGACTGGGTGATGACCATGAAGCTGCCGTTATACTTTCTTGCCCGACGGTAGCCCTCGTTGATTACCGGCGCCAGCATTGCCGCCTTATCGAGGAACTGCCAGGCCTCGTCAAAGATGA
Organism: uncultured Desulfopila sp.; assembly: GCA_964432635.1. Taxonomy (GTDB): domain Bacteria; phylum Desulfobacterota; class Desulfobulbia; order Desulfobulbales; family Desulfocapsaceae; genus Desulforhopalus_A. The sequence goes on along the minus strand of CAYSON010000411.1, from coordinate 1,233 downwards.
TCAACCTTGGCCGCGAGCGGTCGGAAAGATAGAGGTCCTGGGTCACCGCGTTGATCACCAACAGCGTCACCACCCGGTAAAGATCGGGTTGAACCTTGAGGTTTTCCAGTTCCAGCACCACGAACTCGTCGCTGCGGATATCGAAAGTGCTCTTGCCGGTGAAAAACCGGCCGTGAAAGCCATGGCTGGTGAACTCGCGGATATTGAAGGCGAGCTTGCGGGCCTTTTCGATCAGGTCTTGGTTGTCGGCCAGTTCCTCCATGTCGGCCCCATCCACCGCCGGGAAGTGCATGAGGAAGTGGTAGACGGTATCGGCGTCGGCGTTCTCCCCCTGCTGTTGCCAGGCCCTCGCACCGCGTTGCGCATCAGGTTCATCTCGGTGTCGTCGGCCTTGGCCTCGTTCGAGTTGGAGTAGGCCATCTGGGCAAAGACCGCCGCGACGCTTTTCAGTTCCTCGCGCGGCTCGCGGATATGGGTGAAGGGGTTGAGGCAGATGGTGGTCTTGGGATGGAAGTCGAGGTAGCGCGCCCCGAGCATCTTGGCGATTTTCTTATACGAGCCACCGATATCGATGATCCGCACCAAAGCCCCGCTGGCGAAATAGTTGAAGGCGATGAAGTTGACCTGGAAGGATTTTCCCGAACCAGATGAGGCGCAGCAGAAGACGTTATGGTTGACGACGCCAGCGGCGAAGAAATCAAGGGTCACCAGCTGGCCCTTTCTCCCCAGAAAAAGCAGCCGGGGTTTGCCGGCTCCGCTGAAGTCGCTTTGTACCGGCAGGATGGGGGTGATCGAGGTGATCGGGGCGACGAAATCTCGCTCCATCGCCTCGAGGTTGCCGCCATCGGTAAAGAGGCCAAAGGGCAGGGCGGAGAGAAAGAGGATCTTCAAAATAAAACTTTCCTGCTGCATGATATAGCCCTGGTTCTCCCAGAGTCTCCGCACTCTGGCACAGGAGTCGCGGGCCTTTTCCACATCGCTATGCCATACCCAGAGGATCGGCACGGTTTTGACGAACTGGATGCCCCGCTCCAGGGCGTCGGTGGCCGCCAGGTATTCTTCCTGCTTGCGCTGCAAGGAGGGAGACAAGGAGCCCACCGCCTGCTGGTTGAGGATCAGGTTGCACTTACCGTGCAGCTTGGCCTCGAGCGGCTCGAAGATGATGTTCAGGGTATAGAGGAAATCGGTCTTGATCTGGTCGGCGTCGGAGACTACGCCCCAGATGCCGCCAAA
>CAYSON010000410.1:0-3615 GCA_964432635.1 uncultured Desulfopila sp. | reverse complement strand
TCTGTAAATGTCGACCGCAGTGGACCTTGAGGGGCTGCTCGCGAGAGGGAGGGCAGGTGAAGGGTTTGAAATTTCATAGTATTTAGCCAAACTTTCTTTGACCGCCGGCCGCTTCGCGGCTACCATAGGGGAAAGAGTGGCTCTCGCTCGGTGCAACCGCCGAGTGGTTCTGGCCGCAAAGGACAAGACCAAGCAGCAGCAGAAGGCAGGCAATGAAGGCAATACGCAAGGAGCAGGAGACGTCGAGCGGAGAGGGCGTGGCGATCGAGCGGGAAGTGGTCATCCTTCTCAGCGACATGGTCGGCTACTCTCGCCGCACCGCCGAGATGGATGGTTTTTTACCACCATGACGACAACGGACTGAAAAAGTATATTTATTACATCAAATTAGGGATGAAAGTGACAATCTGCGGGAAAACAGTTAAAAGAATTATTTCAAGGGTGTCGGCAATGACAAAAGGGATGATCCCTCTGTAGATTGTCCCCATCGGGATTCTCGTAACTCCGGCGATGACATAGACGTTGATACCGACTGGCGGCAAAATCATGCCTATTACCATGAGTTTGGTGATAATCACACCAAACCAGATGGGATCGAACCCGAGACCCATCATAACCGGATACAGTACCGGGACGGTGAGCAGCATAATCGCCAGCTCATCCATAATCGCCCCGAGAAACATCATCAGCACCACGACCACGGCGAGGACCAAGTAGCGGTTGATATGCATCTTTACTACGAGATTGGCAAGTTCGAAGGGCAGGCGGGTTACCGAAAGGAAATAATTGAGGAGCATCGCTCCGAGGAGGATCATGAAAAGCATACCTGTCGTCGAGCAGGTCTCGGTGAGGCATTTTTTTAGAGACTGCCAAGAGAGAGTTCTTCTGAAAATCATGCAGAGAAGGGCCCCGAAAGCTCCCACCCCGGCGGCTTCAGTGGGGGTGAAGATGCCGAGATAAAGGCCGCCGATGACGGTTATGAACAACGCCGCCACCTCGCCAATCCCCTTGAGTGCCACAATTTTTTCGCGAAAACTGAACTGTGGACCCTTGGGACCGAGTTCCGGATTGATCTTGGTGATAATCACAATGACAATAATGTAGAGAAGGGCCTGGATGATGCCCGGAACAAAGCCAGCAACAAAAAGTTTGCCAATCGACTGCTCGGTCAAAATTCCATAAAGGAGGAGAATGATGCTGGGCGGGATCATGATGCCGAGCGTTCCACCGGCCGCCAGACAACCTGCTGAAAGGCGCGGATGGTATTTGTACCTTTCCATCTCGGGCATGGCGACCCGGCCCAAGGTGGCAGCGGTAGCGATGCCCGAACCGCTAATTGCGGCAAAGAGAGCGCAGGCCCCGATGGTAGCCATGGCTAGGCCGCCGCGAAATTTACCAAGCCAGACGTACACGGTGCGGTACATATCTTCACTCATTCCGGACTCGAAGGCAAAGGCTCCCATGAGTAGAAAAAGCGGAATGACAGAGAGTGTCTCATCGGCAAAGGTCGTGTAGGGTACCGTTTTTAACAAACCTAAGGCGGGCGTAAACCCTTTGAGGTATCCAAATCCTACCACCCCAACGAGGCCCATGACGACACCAATGCTCATCCTGGAAAAGGTAATCAGAATCAGCAAGACAATACCGGTGAGGCCAATAATCATTGGTGTTGTCATTTTTTAAATACCTTTTTAAGGGTGTCGAGGAAGTGGACGAAGATAAACAGGGTCAGGGCAAGAACCCCGATTGCCACAAAGAGAACCGAGGGAAAAACCGGAATTTGCAGTACTGCCGTTTTAAGCCCACTGGTATAAGACTCTGGAACGGCCACACAGCATTGCCATGCCATAATTGCTGCCAGGGCCACCGTGATCAGTAAGGTGACTGCGTCAACTTTGGCCTGGGTTTTTGAAGAAAACTTTTCAACCACCATGTCAACGCCCACGTGGGTTCTGTGGTCGGCGCAAATGGCGATACTGAGCGGAACGAAGATCGCCATCAGATATTCTGTCAATTCATAGCCGCCAGGTACCGGGTAATTGAAAAAGTATCTTCCGATTACATCGACCGCTATGAGGAACATCAGCAGGGCAAGACCGGTGGCGGCAACAGCGGATACAAGCCGGCGAATCAAATGAAGAGGACCGAATGAAGGCCGCGCTGTGCCGAAAGCTTTAATCGGCTTGTGCGGTGGTTTGGACCCTGCGGTTGTTTCCGTTTGCATCGCCTGCTCTCCTCAACAACTCTTGGAAGGATCTTGAAAGATGCTTGTTTATGCCATGAAGCAGTACCATGTCGAAAAAAATTAGTCCTCAGGTTGCAAGTGGCGGGAGGGCGGTTGTTTTTCTATGCGAACACACCTTCCCTCCCACCATCAGGCTTACCTGCTTATTTGAACTGCCCCATAATCTCCAGGGCCCCGTCAAGAATTTTCTGTGCCTCGGGACGACCATCGGCGGTCATCTTCTTCACCCATTTGTCCCAACTCGGTTTTCCTGCTGTATCCACCCAGCGCTGACGTTCGGCATCTGGCAGAGTGTAAATGTTCAAGTCACGTTTTTCCAACTTAGCCTTTTCAAGAACACCCTCTTTTGCGGTGTCGAAATGGTTGCGTCCCCAGAACTTTGAACCCTGCAGGCCGCTTACGCTAGTGATACCCTCCTGAACATCTTTGGGCAGGCTCTCCCATTTTTGCTTGTTCATGACGATGGAAAAGTAAACTGCCGGCAAAGGTGCCTCTGTATAGAATTTGACAACTTCGTACAGCCTGAAACCATGGATCGCTTCCCAGGGGGCACCCATGCCATCGACAATCCCTCGCTGCAGAGAAAGGAACATCTCCGGCATCGGGAGAAGACTAGGGACGGCGCCGAGCGCTTGTGCCATATCGGTAGGAGGGCCACCTGTCATCCGGATTTTCATTCCCTTCATATCTTCCATGGTCTTAACCTGTTTGTCGCGGGTGATGAGCAGGTAGGGGTGGCTGGTGAAGAGCAACAGAACCTTATTGTCGGCAAATTCCTTTTGAATCTCCGGGAATTTTTCATACAGCTTCCACAGGGTTTCACTGCCTTGTTCCGCGGTTTTAAAGGGCAGTGCCGGCAGGCTGATGACATCTGCCAGGGGAGTCAGGTTGGGCCAGTAACCATGGAAGCACCAAGACATATCAGTTACACCGCTTTTGGTGGCTTCCCAATTGTCTTTTCCTTTGGAGATACTTTGACTGTAGTAAATCTCGATTTTGACTTTGCCCTTGGTTGCTTCTTCCACTTGTTTGGCCCAAGGTCCAATGGCATGAATACCACTCCAGCTGCTGTCCGGGTTCTGATTGCTGAAAGTTAGGGTGATTGGCTCATCTTTAGCCGATGCCGTGAAAGTGATAAATACAAAACTCAAAACCACCAGGAACAGACTTAGTTTCCCAATCTTTGTTGACGAGTTGATTGAGTGATGAGATTTTTTTCCCGAGTGCAGTTTCTGTTCGGCGACTACCCCTTTACAATGGTTCCATAGCGTTTTCATTTCTCTTCTCCTTCCCGTTATCTGTATTTGATAATTAAGAAGCTGAAAAGCAGCCCCTGCCGCAAAAAGCCACAAAAAAAGGAAATTTTACAT
>CAYSON010000409.1:0-3622 GCA_964432635.1 uncultured Desulfopila sp. | reverse complement strand
ACCTGCAGGAACAAACCCTGTCGATTCTTCGTAGCGAGCTTTCTCTGCTTGATGTCAAATTGCGTGGCTATGAGCGCGCCGAGGTGCAAAAGGAGTTGGCCGATCTTGACTATGGTGGAGATGCCGAGTTGCGGGTTGGGAGTTTCCTCTTCGCTACCATTGCTGAGAAAACTGGCAAGGGCAAAGATGTTCGGGTCGTTGTCGACCTTGATAAAAAACTCGGTCGAGGAGTAATCGATCAGCAGGGTTTGGCGGAAATAGTCAAAGCTAAAGTCAAGTTTGACAAGAATATCTGGAGCGACCCTTGTGCTGTTGACCAGGAGCAACTTTTGGCACAACTCCATCAGGGTGACCGCCTCTGGGTCAGTGTGCGCGCCCTTGGTGCCAATGGTAATCCGTTGCTCAATCTTGAGAGATATCCGCAGGTTCAAGGAGGATCGCTGGTTCTTGAAGAGGGGGCGATTCGCGCTGTTGCCGGTGGCACGGAAAACCGCTTTTTCAATCGTGCCACCCAGGCCAAGCGTACCATGGGCTCGACCTTTAAAACCCTGGTTTACGCGGCCGCACTGCAACTGGGATGGAACAGCGCCGATATGCTCCCCAACACCCGCAATATTTTCGTGCTCAACGGGCGCCCTTATTTTCCCCGTCCCGACCACAAGAGCCCTTTTGCTTGGGTATCGATGGATTGGGCGGGTGTCCACTCAGAGAATGTCGCCACCGTATGGTTGTTGGCCCATCTTTGTGACCATCTAAGCCCCATGCAGTTCCGCGAGGTCGCCGAGAAGCTTGATCTGGCGCCTAGGGTGGTTGATGGGAGTGAGGAGTCCTATCGTTCCTATAGCGTTCGCATTCGCGATAAATACGGCATTCAGGTCAATCGTGAGGTGTTGCGGGAGGCGGCCTACCGAGAAGCCGTGGCAAGCCTTGAACCTGATTTCATCTTCGACGGCTTGCAGAACGAATACCAGATTCTCAAGGAATTACCTTATGGTTTAAATTTTGATCGCTTTCGCGAAGAGGTGGAAGAGGAATATCTAAAAAAAGACGAAGTATTGCGCAAAGGCGAGGCGGAAGAAAAGGCCATCCGGAAACAAGTTCTCGAACATCGTTATGTTCAGATCTTGGCCTTGCGTGAAGAATTCGCCCGATTCAGAGCCGGGGTTAGGCAGGCAAGCCCCGATTTTGGCGGTTTTCACGGAAGCCAGGGCGGGGTCGGCCTTTATGTCGATAAGCAGACCGAGAACACCTTCTTCATCCGTGAAGGGGAGAGTCTCCCACATCTTTCCCGTGTCGGAAGAGAATGGTTGCTCGACCGCTTGGCCGGTCTCAGCGATAGGGAGGAACAAATCTTTTGGGGTCGTATCAAGGTTAAGGAAGGCTTGAGTTTTGCAACTCTTGAAAGAATCGAAGAACAGGTGGACAGTGAATATCGCAAGCTCAGTAGCGCCCAGCCGTATAGTTTTCAAGTTCTTTCACAGCTGGAGGACTTTCGCGTCACTGTCGGTCTTCATTACCTCGTTAACTTCGCCGGACGTCTCGGCATCAAGGCCGGGTTGGAGCCGGTACTCTCGTTCCCGCTTGGTTCGAATGTTGTTAGTCTCTTGGAAATTACACGTATGTATGAGGGATTGGTTACCGGGCACATAACCACCTTCGGGGATCCGGAGCAGGAAGAAGGCAATGACTCGTTGGCCATTCTCGCTCGAATCGAAGCCGAGGACGGTTCGTTACTCTATCAACCGAAACCAATCAAAAAGAGGGTTGTTGATGAACAAACCAGCCTGGCCGTTGGCGGCATTCTTGAAAATGTGGTAAAATTCGGCACCGGAAAGACCGCCACGGGCAAAGTCAAGTTGCTCAGATCGGAGAGTGGTGGGGTAGGCGCCAATGAGAATCTGCCCGTACCTTTGCTTGGCAAGACTGGTACTGCCAACAACTATGCCAATGCCTCGTTTATCGGGTATGTCCCGGGAGTGGCCGGGGGTGGCGAGGGCTTGGTTACCGAACATGGCTTTGCCGTCGGGGTGTATGTCGGCTTCGACGATAATCGTCCCATGCGCCGCAAGGCCACGCGCATCAGCGGTGCCTTGGGGGCTCTTCCGAGTTGGAGCCGTGTTGCCGATCTCCTGCTCGACAAGAAAGAATACGCGGGAAGGCTTGACGCCGATGATTTGTCGTTTTATGGTTTATCACTTAAACGCAAGGATGTTGGGCAAATTAATCTCGGAGTGGTGCCCAATTCTGGCGGTCAACCCTTGACACCGGTACGCCGCATCAGCGACACTGATCGCATGCAGCAATCGATAGTCACCTTTGGGGCGCCTTCGGAAAGCGGCGAGTTCGTCGGGGCGCGCTTCTTCGTTCCTTTCTGGAAAATTGACCCAGAACCGATGCGACCTTAAGGCAGGCCAAGGCGCTCATCATTTGCGACTGTTCGGCGAGAAAGCCGGGCAGCGCAAGAGCTGTCCGTTATACTGTTCAGGATGTTCATCTATGAAAAAATACCTCTGTACAACGGTTATTGGCCTCGTCCTCTTATCTCTTGGTGCCTGCGCCATTCCCAAGAAAAATCAGGTTCAGTCGCCTACTACCCTCACGCCGGTCAAAAAATCCCAGACAGCTCCGCCCCCGGAAACCGCCACCAGCGAACCTGCACCGCTGATGACGCTCGAGCCAGGGCAAAATGATGCGTTGGCGAAAATCGAGGAGGCCATCCCTGAGACTCTGCCCTCTTTGGCCTTTATTAACGACCGTATCTTCGAATATGGCCGCAAGCTCGAAAGGTGGAAGGCTCTCGACAGCCAGGCGGCGCAGCGGCAAGTCAAGGATCAGGAGGCGGCGGAAATGGTTCGCTGTTTTCGTAAACTGCAGACGGTGTTAGGTGGCTACAGTGAACTCCGTGGCCGACTGCTGCAAACCGAACGAGCAAAAACTGCGGAAAAGCTCGGGCAAGCCGGTATCATCGACCTGGAAAAGAGCGATATTGATTTTCTCGAAAGCTCCTGCGGTCGAATACTTGCCGCCGGCGGCGACCAGGGTGCAGGGTGGAGTCAGCGTGAGGAGACCGGCGATCTTAGCCAATTCGAGGCGTTGATTGCCCGGCATGCCCAACAAAGGGAGCAGGAAGAGATCGTCAATGTATGGAAAAAGATTCCCGCAGCTCAACTCGGTAGGGTCGATTGGCGAGCCAAAGTCAACTACGCTAATGCCCTGATGATGCTGCACAAGACAGACCAGGCTGCAGAAATCTATAAGCAGGTGGTCGAGCAGATGTCGGCCATCGACGCCCAGCCCACCGACTTGGTGTCGATGCGTCGGACCCTTGCCGATCTCTACACCGCCTCCGGAAACTATCGGGCGGCTGCTTCACAGTACAAACAGATTTCTACGGATTATAGCAACCTTGGCAAACTCGAAGAGTGGTCGAAGCTGCAACTCTCGATTATCGAACGATCCCAGGAGGGTGGTCCGGAGTTGCGTGAATACTCGACTCTGCTCCGGGAATACCTCAGCTATCGACCCGACAAGAGCGGCTATAAGCTCTTGTGGCAGGCGGAGAATTTTCTCACCAAATATCCCTACTCTCCGGTGGCCTCCAATGTTGATGTCATTAAAGGAA
>CAYSON010000408.1:0-3622 GCA_964432635.1 uncultured Desulfopila sp. | reverse complement strand
CTTCAGGGGAAAGCGGCATACAGCTGTGGCCCTCGGTCAGGGCCCGGGAGAGATCCCTGACCAGGTCGCGAAAATGTTCCCGGCTCTTCCCAGACAGTGTTGAACGACGGGCGAGAAAATCGGCAAAGGCCAGGTCGAGGTCGGAAAACCGGGTCTCATCCATGGCCGGCCTCGCCAATGGCTTGATCGAGCTGCTCCACCAGGCTCAGCTCAGGCAGCACCGAGAAGACGCCGCTCCCCGGCCGCTCCTCCTCCATGCCGCGCACAAACAGGTAGAGCACCCCGCCGAAATGCTGTGTATAGCGATACCCGGCAAGAGACCTGCGCAGGTAACGGTGCAACACCACCGTATAAAGCCAATACTGCAACCCGTAGTTATGGGCGCGCATCGCCGCGGCAAGGTTTTCAAGGCGATACTGCTCCGCCCCTTCTCCAAGAAAATTCGTCTTGTAGTCAATAAGATAGAATTTTCCATGAACTTTACAGATAAGATCGATAAAGCCGGTGAGGTGGCCACGCATAATCTTCTCCTCGAGCGCCACGAAACCCGGTCGACCGGCAAGGAGGGCATTGATCCGCCCAGTGGCGAGGGTGTCGACATAGAGATAGAATTCCATCTCCTTGAAACACTGTTGCGGGTCGAGCTCACCAAGAGTGATGTTACCCCCATCGCCCGAAGCGAGCAGCTTGCAACGTACCACCCGTTGCAGCAAGGCTGCTACCGCAGCCGCTTCGGCCTTGACGCCGTAGCGCCGACACTTGCCATGAAAGATATCCTCATAGCCGCTACCGCCGGCGAGAACGGTAAAGGGGACATCATCCAAGAGGTCGTGAATGACATTGCCAAAGCCGGCACCGGCGGGAAGGCCTGCAGCCGCCCGCGTTCCCCGGCCCTGGGCTGGGGCCTCGCCCTCCTGGCCGTAGTCGCTGAGCATGGCCAAGGCCGAATAACTGGTCACTTGGCGATCGGTATATAGGGTTCGCGACGAGAGCGGCAGCGGCCGCAGCTCTTCCACCGTTTGGTCGAAAAGATGCATTATCTGCTCTTCATACGCCTCAAGGGGTCTCACCTCGACCCCGGGAAATTCGGCAAGCCCCTGAAAACGGCGCTGCTGCGCCTCTGCAGACTGCTCACCTTCGGGAAAAAGCAGGTAGCCGAGGGCCGAGTCGAAGGAGGAGCTCACCGGCTTGTGGGGCTTGACATCGGCCCACATCAGGTAGCAACGCAACTTGGCCCGAGTGACGGCGACATAAAGCAGACGAAGGTCCTCGGCCATCTGTTCTCGTGAGGCCGCCTCCCGGCGCGCCAAGAAGTGTGAGGAGCCGAGATCAACCACCATCTCCTGGTGCTCGTCGTAACCAACCACCTGGTACTGCTGATCGCTGTCGCGGTCACTGCGGTACCAGAGGAAAGGACAAAAGACCACCGGGTATTCGAGACCCTTAGCGCCGTGCATGGTGACCAGGCGCACCGCGTCGCCATCGCTTTCCAGCAAAAGCTCGCTTTCCTCGTCGCCGCGGCTGTCACTACTTTTGCCGCGCAGCCATCGCAGCACCTGAGGGATGGTGAGGTTCTCCCCGCTCTCCGCCTGCTGCACCAGCTCAAGGAGATGAAAGACGTTGGCCATGGCCCGCTCGGCGAGAGACGCAGCGGCCATGTGCAGCAGCACCTCTTCCGTTTGCAGCAAACGGTACATCATGGCAAGAAAGCCCTCTTGTTGCCAGCGCTGGTGATAGTCGTGAAAACGGTCCACCAGCAGGTCGAGCCGAGCCTCGTCCTGCCACAGCTGATAGAGCGCATTGCCGTCTTTGCCGAACCAGGGCAGGGCCAGGGCTCGTTTGAGAAGTCCGCTGCGGCCGGGATCGGCCACTGCCCCAAGGAGAATCAGCAGCTGCCGGCACTGGTCGCTCTCGAAAACTGAGCGTCGCGACGCCAGCACCGCAGGAATCCCCGCCTCCGCCAGGGCTAGGCGGTACTCTTCGGCCTGACGGTGACTCCGCACCAGGATAGCAATGTCCCGGGGGGCGAGGGGTACATCGTCACCACCGCGAATCACCGGCCGTTGCTGCTGATCAAGCAGGGAGGAGATTTCGGCACAGACAAAGGCCCGAAACTGTTCACTGGCCTTGCCCGATGCCCAGCGCCCGCCACCCTCGGTGGGCCCCAGCGGGCAGTAAACCATGGCCGCCAGGGAACGGCCATCGCGGAGCAGATCCTTATGTTCGACTCCGGCCCCGGCTCGTACCGGCCGATACCCAAGGATCTCCTCGGCAAAGAAAAAGGGTTGCGGCCGGGAAGAGAACAGGCGATTAGTCTCCTCCAGCAGCAAGGGGTGCGAGCGATAATTGTCGCTGAGCGTTAAGAGCTGCCCCGCCGCCTTACGCGCAATAAAATAGGAATGGATATCGGCACCGCGAAAGCGATAGATGGCCTGTTTCGGATCACCGATGAGGTAGAGGGCGTGGCGGGACGAACCGAACAGGGTGGAGAAGATCTGCCACTGACGGCTGTCGGTGTCCTGAAATTCGTCGATCAGCACCACTCGGTAACGCTCTCCGACCAGGGTTGTCATGGCCGCGCCGGTCGGACCCTGCAGGGCGTGATAAAGGCCGTGAATGAGATCGTCGAAGCCGAGACAACCACGGCGCGCCAATCGCTCACTGGTCTCACGGCGCAACATCTGCGCCAGCTCTACCCGCAGGCTGAGCCGCAGATCGGCGGCGGCGGCGAGAAAATCCCGCACTTCCTCTTCCGGCAGGGGCCAGGGCTGAAGATAGGCGATCCGTTTGGACTCGCCACGTAGGGTCGTGCCGTTGAGCTGCGTGAGCAGAACGTCCCGGGTGAGCTGCTGCAGCTGCTCGGGCGCGGCGACTCGCTCGCCGGCAAGAATTTGCCGCAACCGCCCCCACCATCCCGGGAATTGCTCGGCAAAGGGCTTTTTGAAGCAGGCATTGGCAAACCCGGTGGCAAAGAGCGCACCGACTCGCTCGCCATGTTGTTGCCACCAGGTGCTGAGCTGGCTCATCGCCGTCTCCAGCTTGGCGAGGATCGGCGCCAAGGGCTGGGCCTCTGGGTCGAGACGAGAGCCCTCCCGCTTGGCCTCGATAACGCTTGCTAAAAGCTCCGACGGGGTGGGAAAGAGGGCGACGACCACGGCGCAGGGCAGCTCTGCCATGGGGTAGAGCCGGGTGCGCCAGAAGTCTTCGGCGATCTCCTCGCGCACCCGCTCTATATCGGTGAGCAGCTCAACCTCGTAGAGTCGGCCACTCTCAAGGGCCTGGTCAACCAACATGCGCTGACAGAAGCCATGGATGGTATACACCTCGGCACGATCGATCTCGGCCAGGGCCAGCTGCACCAGGGAGAGGGCACCACGGCGGTCCTCCAGGCTGGCAATCCACGCTCGCAGGGTGGCGTCTCCGCCGCGCCCCTGACCATCGGCGGCGAGAAGGTTTCGCGCCGTTACCAGCAGGGTGCGAATACGTCGCCGCAGCTCGTCGGTGGCCGCCTTGGTGAAGGTGACAATGAGGATGCTTGGCAGTGGCACCGCCATCTCCACCACTGCCAGCAGCACCAGCATGGTGATGGCATAGGTTTTGCCCGTGCCGGCGGCGGCCTCGA
>CAYSON010000407.1:0-3631 GCA_964432635.1 uncultured Desulfopila sp. | reverse complement strand
ATATGACTATGAAAATAAAGTGGACTAGATTATTACCGGGTTTGTTATTTTTTTGCATGGCTTTTATGATGCCTGTTGCATCAGTATTGGCGCAAACGGAAGGCACTTCTACTCGCACAGTGGTTGTCATGTCTTCAACCTGAGGTAACAAGGTATGAAAGGTTTTCTCCTCCCTGTCCTGCTCCTCTTTCTGCTGACCCCGTTTTCCGGCCTGGCTGCCCAGGCGCAGGCTCCGAAAACTACCGGCGATAAAACCGTTACCGTCGAAGGTGTCGGCGCCAACAAACAGGAGGCCCTCTTGCAGGCCAAGCGGGCGGCGGTGGAGGAAGGTATCGGGGTCATCCTCACCTCGCAGACTGAGGTCGAGAATTTCATGACCAAAAAGGATAAGGTGATTACCCAGAGCGTTGGCGCGGTGCGCAGCTACGACCTCATCAAGGAGGAGCAGAAGGGCGACGCCTGGCATGTCAAGATCAAGGCAGTGGTGTCACTTGATTCGATCACCGCCGACCTCATGGCCCTGAAGATCCTCCTCGCCGCCATGGACAAACCACGCACCATGGTGTTGATCCAGGAGGAGGGCGGCACTAATGTCGAGAGCACGGTGGTCGACTATCTGCAGAAAAAGGGTTTTGATCTGGTCGACCCGGCCCAGGCGGCGGCGCTGATGTCGAAAGACGACCCCTTCATTCGCCGCGCCATCGAGGGCGATCCGGTGGCCGCCGCCAAGCTCGGGGCCGAAAACGGCGCCGAGTACGTAGTCGTCGGCAGCGTCAAGAAAAGCGTGCTGGCCGGCGAGGTCATCAAGGACACGGGAATGAAGTCGGGCCAGGCTAATCTCACCATCAAGGTGGTCAACTGCTCCAACGGCCGCATCGTTGCCACCAAGTCGGCCTCGGCGGCGGCGGTGCATATCGCCGATGGCACCGCCATGGCCCAAGCGGCCACCAAGGCCGCCACCTCGCTGTTGGACAAGAAGCTCTTCGAGGCGATCATCGCTTCCTTCCAGGACACCCTCAACAACGGCGCGACCTACGAGGTGGTGATCTCCGGAGTGAAGAGTTACAGCCAGCAGAAGAGCGCCGCCAAAATCCTCGAGGATACCGAGGGGGTGGTGTCGGTGAGCAAACGCAGCTTCGGCGGCGGCAAACTCGAGCTGACCGTAATGTTCAAGGGCAATGCCGAGAGCTTGTGCGACCGTGTCGACAGCAAAGCGGTGGACGAGGCGAAACTCCTCGTAACCAATATCACCGGCAATCGTATCGCCCTCAATCTTCAATAACTCTTCTACGAACGCAAAGGTGGAAACGATGAAGGCCTCCATCAGTGTATTTCTCACCCTGTTTCTGGCCATACTGCTGCCCGACACCGCCGGTGCCGATTTCAGTAAAACCAAGGTCGCCGTACTCGATTTTCAACTGCAGGGCGAGGAGTTCGACAACAAGGACATGGGCACCATCGTCGCTGAGTGGTTCACCACCGCCATGGTACGCGAGGGCCGCTTCGACGTCATCGAACGGCGCATGTTGGAAAAAATCCTTGGCGAGCAGAAGCTGGCACTGAGCGGCGTCGTCGATGCCGAGAGCGCCACCCAGATCGGCAAGTTGCTCGGGGTCAAGGTCATTATCAGCGGCTCGGTGATGAAGCTCAAAGATGTGGTCGAAATCAACGCCCGCATCATCGACGTGGAGAGCGCCTCGATCATCGCCGCCGAAAATGTGAGGAGCACCGTCACCAACCGGCTTCAGGATCTGGTGGTGGAAATGTCCGAGAAGATCATCAAAAATTTTCCCCTCGAAGGTTACGTGGTCAATCGCAGCGGCGACTCGTTGACCATCGATCTCGGCCTGCGTACCGGGGTCAAAAAGGGCATGCGCTTTATCGTCTACAAAGAAGGACAGATCATCAAACACCCCAAGACCGGCGAAGTCCTTGATGTCGAGCGCATCGAGACCGGAAAGATCACCATAGAAAGCGTCTCGCAGAAAATCTGTACCGCCAAAATTGACGAGGAGGAGAGTCCGGGCGCGATCAACTACGGACAACAGGTTAAGAGCCTTATCGACATAACCATAAAAACGTCCAAACTGACCGTTTCCGCTATCCCCTCCAATGCCAAGGTACGCATTCTCAATACTCCCAAAACCTACCAGGCGGGCATGGAACTCGACCCTGGTCCCTACCATATAGAAGTGACCGCCCCAGGCTACAAGACCAGCAAGGAATGGGTCAACCTGGAAAAAAATAGCGAGAAGACCATTTCAGTTAGTCTGGCGGCTGCGGCCCAGGGTGGAGAAGAAGCACCCTCCAAAACGGCCTCAACGACGAAGAAAGAACCGACCTCAACCCCGCCGCCTGTAGTTGCCGAACCACCAGCAACCCCGCAATTGAGCGCAGAGCAGTCTAAGTATATCCGCATGTTGGAATCAGGGGAGCCAGGGCAAAAGGATGCCGCCAAGCTGCTGGTCAAGGCAAAATACCGTGACACGGTGGTGCTCGACATGGTCGAGCGGGTGCTGCTCCGCAACTATCAAACCGCTGACGACGACACCATGTCCTGGCTCTGCAAGGCCCTCGGAGCCTCGGGCCAGGGCAAGTACAAGGCGACCCTGAGCAAGGTGGCGACAAGCGCCCAGAGCCGTAAGCTAAAAGGATACGCGGAAAAGAGCTTGAACCAGCTCTAGGTTGGAGCCTGAGGCGAATTCTCCCCGCAGCCTTTACCTCTGACCGCCCAAGACTTACCGTTTAGCAAGTATCTCCCACTGCCCATGGTCTCGCGCCGGGCAGTTTGCAGCACCGCCTCCCCGGAGTCTGCCCATGAAACGAACGTTTCTGTTTCTTCTCGTCGCTGCATTTTTTGTGACTCTTGTACCATGCGCATCTTTCGCCGCCGAGAAGAGCATTGGCAAGGTTAAAGGACTGCGAGGGTTGGTATCAATTCAACGCGACGGCAAGACCAAGCCGGCCTTTCCCAACGACCCCATCTACCAGCAGGATGTCATTCTCACCGGCTCGGACGGGGCCATCGGTATTCTCCTCACCGACAACACCCTTATTTCCATGGGGCCAATCAGCCGTGTCGACATGGACAAGTTCACCTTCGAACCGGCCAGCAACGAATACGCCATGCGCCTGAAGATGCAAAACGGCACCTTTATCTATCAATCGGGCCTGCTCGGCAAACTGGCGCCCCATGCAGTGGAGTTGATAACCCCGGTGGGGCGAATCAGCATGCTCAAGGAAGACACCAGCTTCCGCGCTAAGTTTGACGAATAGCCGGTTGACCCATCTTCCTTCTCGCCTTCTGGAGACGCTTATGATCCACAACTTCTTTCCCGTTCTGCTTCTTGCCCTGTTTTTTTCCGGCTGCGCCGCCAAGGAAAACCTCATTATTCTCGGCCATACCAGTGACGGCAAGGTTGGAGCCTTGCAGGTCTCCACCGGCAAAGGCTCGCAGGTGTTAAGCGAAGAAGGCAAGGCCATCCGTATCGAGAACAAAAACTCACTGCCCTCCACGCCTCAACCCATTACCGGCGAAGAGTCGCAACGGCTTTTTGCCGATGCCTTGCAGGTCCATCCACTGATGCCGCAGAGCTTTCTCCTCTATTTTCAATTAAACTCCAATGAGCTA
>CAYSON010000406.1:0-3641 GCA_964432635.1 uncultured Desulfopila sp. | reverse complement strand
CGGTGCCTGCCACCGCCAGACCGGTGCCGATCACTGCCAGGCGGTAGATTGGGTAGGGCAGGCCGGGGAGGATCTCGATGCTGCCGCTGAGAGCCGTCGGCACGTTCATGAAGAGGGGTTGTCGTCCCCAGATAATCCGGGTCAGTTCGTTGCAGAAGAAAATCAGGCCGAAGGTGGCCAGTACCTGGTCGAGGTGGCGGCGGTGGTAGAGACGACGCAGGATCAGGGCCTCCACCAGGCAGCCGGCAACTCCTGCGGCCGCCATGCCGGCTACCATCGCCAGGAGAAAGGAACCGCTACGGGCGGCAACGGTGGCACCAACGTAGGCACCGATCATGTAAAAGGAACCATGCGCCAGATTGATGACCTGCATGATGCCGAAGACCAAGGTCAAACCCGCCGAGAGCAGAAAAAGGGTGATGCCGAGTTGCAGCCCGTTGAGCAATTGTTCGCAAAAAAGCAACATAGTCGAGGAGGCTTGATCGGCCCCGGAACATGAGGTGGAGGAATGCTGGTCTAGTATCTTGGCAAGAGTCTGCCGCGTTACATTTTACATTCCTTGGCGTAGGCGTCGACATGGTTGCTGAAGACCTTTTTCACCGTTTTATTGGTAAAACCGCTGTCGGTCTTGATTACCTCGCGGATATAGAGGTCCTGAATGGGATGTTGGTTGTTGCCGAACGAAAAATTGCCACGTACCGAACTGAAGTCGGCCTTTTTTATTAGCGGGCGCAGGCTTTCCAGATCGGCCTTGCCGCCGCTCTGCTTGAGCGCCGCAGCGAGCAGCCGGGCGGTGTCGTACCCTTGGGCGGCATACAGAGTGGGGGTTCGTTTGTAGGCGTTGCGAAAGTCGGCGACGAACTCTTTGTTGGCGGAATTGTCGAGGTCGTGGGTCCACTGTGAGCCGTTCTTGACGCCAAGGGCGGCCTCGCCGACCGCGGCGAGCAGTCTCTCGTCGAAGGAGAAGGCCGGCCCATAGAGGGGGATGGTCGTGTTCATGCCGGCCTGGGCATACTGTTTGACGAAATTGATGCCCATGCCGCCCGGCAGGAAGAAGAACACCGCATCCGGCTTGGTATCGCGAATGGTGGCAATCTCTGCGGCGTAATCAGCCTGATCGAGCTTGGTGTAGACCTCGCCGGCGATCTTGCCCTGGTAGAAACGTTTGAAGCCGGCGAGATGATCCTTGCCCGCCGGATAGTTGGGGGCGAGCAGATAGACGTTGTTGTGACCAGCCTCGGTGACATAGCGGCCGACGACTTCGTCGAGGTTGTCGTTTTGATAGGAGACGCTGAAATAGTTGGGATGACATCCGGCGCCGGCGAGATCGGACGGGCCGGCGTTGGCGCTGAGATAGAGGACGTTGTCCTGGACCAGCTTCGGCACCACCGCCATGGCCACGTTGGAGAAGACGATGCCGGTCATGATGTTGACGCCATCTTTTTGCATGAAGCGGTTGGCGATCTGCTTGCCCTTTTCCGGTTTGGCTTCATCGTCCTCAACGAGCAGCTCAATGGTAACTCCGCCAAGTTTGCCGCCCTCCTTGTCCATGGCAAGCTTGAAGCCGTCGCGGATTTCCTCGCCGAGGTAGCCGGCCTTGGTGGACAGGGTGGTGATCATTCCGATCTTCAGCGTATCGGCACTGTAACTTATGGAAGGGAGAAGAAGAGCTACGGTCCACAATCCTGCGATTATTTTCTTCATGGGTTCTCCTGGTTTGCTTTTGTTTGCTGTTGTCGTCCTTGGTCGCATCTTTCTTTGGTGATCGGCGATTCCGGCGAAATTTTGTCGGAATCGGAGACTAAAGAAACAGATGGCAAAAAGCAAGGAAAAATCATCGCCTCATTGGCGAGTCGAGCGAGACTGTGTGTATCCCGGAACTGGGGCACAATCTCAGCAAGTTGAACGAGGGTATCGGCAACGTCTATAGGCTCGGTCTGGGTGGTTCGGTGGCGCTGCTTTCCTGGCAGAAGCTCAACGCCGACGGGTGGTTTAAGCTTATCATACCGTCCAAAGCTTTCCCGACGATCAGCTGGTCAGCACCGATGAACAGAGGTTCTACACCCCTTCTTCGTTTTTTTCGTGTCGTCCGGGGGCTTTTTTCTTACCCTTTTTCTTGGCCAGGGCGAGGCGGCCGGCGGCGGAGCGCTTCTCGGCACGGCCGATCAGGTAATGATGGACACAGACCTCGTCACGGCCGTTCTCGGTGCGTCGCTGCACATAGGAACCGTCCGCCTGCATCTCCCAGACGTTACGGTTGTTGTTAAGCTGCAGATCAAGAATCTCCCGCAACAGAACCTTGTGCCGTGATGATTGTACCGGCACGCACACCTCGACCCGGCTCTCCAGATTGCGTTTCATCAGGTCAGCGGAACCGATATAGTATTCTTCTTCCCCGCCGTTCTTGAAGTAGTAGATCCGCCCGTGTTCAAGGAAGCGGCCGACCAGAGAGATGACGCGGATATTGTCAGAGATGCCGGCGATTCCCGGACGCAGACGGCAGGTGTCGCGGACGATCATTTCGATGCGCACCCCGGCCATGGAGGCGCGGTAGAGGGCCTCGACCACGTCCTTGTCCTCGAGGGCGTTGGTCTTGAGCTGGATCAGCCCGCCATGGCCTTGGCGCTGGTGTTCAATCTCTCGGGAAATCTTAACGAGCAGGGCCTTCTTCAACTGCCTCGGCGAGGGAAGGATCTTGCCGTAGTGGCGCATGGCTGTACAGCCGCTGGTGAGGTAGTTGAACAGTTCGGTGAGATCGGAGCCGATTTCCGCGTCGCAGGTGAGCAAGCCGAAGTCGACATAGGCGCGGGCGGTACCGGCGTGGTAGTTGCCGGTACCGATATGCGCGTATCGACGCAAGCCATTGTAGTCCTTGCGGATAACAAAAATGACCTTGGAGTGGGTTTTCATCCCGACGATGCCGTAGGAGACGTGGATGCCCACCTCTTCGAGAGATCTGGCCCACTGGATGTTAGCGGACTCATCGAAGCGCGCCATCAGTTCAACCACCACCGCCACCTGCTTGCCGTTCTGGGCCGCATTGATCAGGTACTTGACGATACGCGATTGTTTGGCGGTGCGGTAGAGGGTGGCCTTGATCGCCAGAACCTTGGGGTCGGTGCTGGACTCGCGCAGGAAGCGTTCCACCGAGGTGTCGAAGCTCTCGTAGGGATGTTGCAGCAGGATGTTGCCTTGCTCGCGAATGGTATGGAAGATGTTGGGGTCGTCGCCGAGCAGCTCGGGGTTGTCCGCCGGTTGGTGCGGCGGAAAGTGAAGGTCGGCACGGTCGATGGCGGCGATCTGCTGCAGGTCGCGCACGCCGAGGATACCTTCGACCTCGTAAAGGTCTTGCTCCTCGTCTATGCCCAGTTCTGCCGCCAGCTTGCCACGATGAAAATCGCTCATGCCATGTTCCACCTCGAGGCGAACGATCTCGGCAAATTTGCGGTTGCGCAAGGCCGATTCGATCATTGCCAGGAGGTCGTTGGCCTGTTCCGCCGCACGTTCGGTGATGGCGTTGCGGGTGACCCGGAAGGCGGCGCAGGACTCGATCTCCATGGCCGGCAAGAGTAAGGACAGATTGTTGGCCACCAGGTCTTCGAGTAGGATATAAAGAGGCTTCTTGGCGACCTGGACAAAGC
>CAYSON010000405.1:0-3647 GCA_964432635.1 uncultured Desulfopila sp. | reverse complement strand
GAGAGATTCCCGAGCATTGGGGGCTGGACGATCACGGTCGGCCGAGCAGCGACGCCAAGGCCATACTCGGTGGCGCGGTTCTGCCCTTTGGTGGCCACAAGGGGGCCGGGCTGGCGCTGATGATCGAGCTGCTCACCGCTGCACTCGCCGGTGGTCTTTTCGGCAACGAGATCATGGCCGGGGATCGCAGCGGCCTGGACCCCGAGTCAAGCAAGCTCTTTATCGCCATCGATCCCAAGGCCTTTGGTGGTCAGGAAAAACTGGCGTCTCGGGTAGGCGAGTATCTTGCCTATCTTGGGGAAGCGACGGCTGGAGCCGATTCACTCACCTGGCCGGGTCGGCGCGGTTATGCCGCGAGAGCCGTCAACCTTGTTCAGGGAGTGCCGCTGCACGCCGACATCGTCGTGGAGCTGCGAGGGGCGGGGGTAGAGCTGCCGTCCTAGCGGATGGCTGCGGCGTTGCTGCTGGCAAGCAGCCGCTCGAGGTCGGCCAGGGTCGCCATGGAGTTGTCACCGGGGGTGGTCATGGTCAGGGCTCCGTGGGCCACCCCGTAGTCGATGGTCTTCTGCAGGTCGTGTTCGCCCAGCAATCCATGGATAATGCCGGCGGCAAAGGCGTCGCCGGCGCCGACGCGGTCATAGATATCCATTCTCTCATGCCGCCGCCCTTGAAAAAACTGTCCACCCTGCCACAAGAGACCGCTCCAATCATGGCAGCTGGCGCTATGAACGATGCGCATGGTGGTGGCGATGGTGGTGAGGTTGGCATGGCGGGATGCCGTTTCCTCTATGGCCTGGTGAAAAGGAGCGGGGTCGAGACGAGTGGGCACAGTCGCCAGAGATTCGACTCCGAAGAGGACATCGACCAAGGGGAGAATGGTGGCGTTGACTTCTTCCGCCCTCTTTTTTCCCCCGAAACGTTGCCAGAGCGAGGCGCGGTAATTGAGGTCGTAGGAGACCCTGACCCGGCACTGGCGGGCGGCCTGCATCGCCTCGCTGATGACGGCAGGCGCCTGGGGTGACAGTCCGGCCATGATGCCGCCGCAATGAAACCAGCGGACCTGGTGTTCGGTAAAGATCCTCTTCCAGTCGATGGTGCCGGGAAGGAGTTGGGAAATGGCGCTATGGCCGCGATCGGAAACCCCCAGAGGCGGGCGCAGCCCGAAACCACGTTCAAGGAAATAGACACCGTTGCGGCAGCTCTCGCCGATGCCGTCGTCGGGCAGCCAGCGGATAAGGCGGGGATCAACGCCGCCGGCAATAATGCGGTTATTGATCAGTCGTCCCACGCCATTGTCCACCAGGGCGGTGACGATGGCGGTGCGGTGGCCAAAGCAGCGGCAGAGGCCACGGGCGACATTGTACTCTCCGCCTCCTTCCCAGACCCTGAAGGTGGTGGCCTCGGCCAGGCGGCTGTCGCCGGGATCAAACCGCAGCATGACCTCGCAAAGCGCCAGACAATCGATCATCTTGTCCTCGTTGTTATGGAGGTGATAAGGGCTACGGAAGCGGCGATTTCCTCTTCTATGGCAATGAAGTTGCGATTCTTTAACCAGTCGCTGGGTACCATCCAGCTGCCGCCGCAGGCAGCCACCTGGGGCAGGGAGAGATAGGTGCGCAGGTTGTGCTTGCCGATGCCGCCGGTGGGCATGAAGTGCATGGTTTGAAAGACTGCGCCGAGAGCGGAAAGCATGGCCACCCCGCCCAGCTGTTCGGCCGGGAAAAACTTCACCGTGTTGAGGCCGAGTTCTAAAGCCAGCTGGATTTCGCTGGCGGTGGCGCAGCCGGGGATGATCGGCATCCGCTGTTTGAGGCACCACTCGACAATGGTGGCGCTGATGCCGGGCGACACCAGGAATTGCGCGCCTTGGTCGACGGCGGCCTTGGCCTGATCAAGGGTCAAAACGGTACCAGCCCCCACCAGCAGCTCGGTCTCCCTGGCCATGGTGCCGAGGGCAGCCAGAGCCTCGCCGGTGCGCAGGGTGACTTCGACGCAGGTGAGGCCGCCGGCGGCAAGCAGCGAGGCCAGGGGGAGGGCCAGTTCCTCGCTGTCGATGACCACTACCGGGACCAGACGGATCTTTTGCAATTCCTGCAGAAACAAGGAGATCTCCTTTGAAGGCCGGTTGGGATAAGCGATAGGATTCAATAACGTTTATCGACCAAGGATCGCTTGACGCGGTCGAGGCGCTGCTTGGTGTCATGGAAATTGTTCATGGCCACGGCGACAAAGAGCACATCGATAATTGCCAGCTGCACCAGTCGTGAGGTCATCGGTGCCAGACGCAGGGCTGCCTCCTGGGAGTATACCGAGAGAGCGATGTCGCATTCTTTTAACAGCGGCGCATTCTCGCTGCCGATGATGCCGATGACCTTGGCCCCGGCCTTTCTGGCGATGCGGGCGGAGTCGATGATGTCCTTGGTCGAGCCGGTGTGGGAAATCACCACCACCACATCCCCCGGCCCGAGCAGCGCCGCCGACATCACCTGCATGTGTGAATCGTCATGGGCGGCGCAGGGCGTGCCGAGTCGAAAAAATTTGTGGTAGGCGTCGCGGGCCACCACCGCCGAACCTCCAAACCCGTAGAATTCGATGCGGCTCGCCGTTTGCAAAGCCCCCACCGCCAGTTGCAGGTCGTCGAGGTTGAGTCGGGTCAGGGTGTTGCCGATGGCTTCGCGGTGGGCGTTGAGAATCTTGCCGGTGATGCCGGCCAGGCTGTCGCCGTCGCTGATATTTTCAAAGATATATTGGGTGCTGGGCAGATCGCGAGCGAGGTTGAGGCGCAGTTCCATGTAGCCGCCCAGGCCGAGCTTGCGGCAGAAGCGGATCACCGTCGGCTCGCTGGTGCCGGCCCTTTCGGCCAGTTCGGTGATCGACGAGGAGATCACTGCCGCCGGATCGGCCAGCACGCATTTGGCCACTTTTTTTTCGGAGTTGCGCAAATCTTCCAAAGATTCACGGATCAGGGCGAGGGTATCGGCCATAGTTGATACAACCTTAGTGCAGGCCCACCAGGCGGGGCAGCCAGAGGGAGATTTCCGGGATATAGGTAATGGCCATAAGCACCGCCAACAAGCCGAAATAAAAGGGGACCATCGCCTTGGTCACCTGTTCGATGGTGAGGTTGGCGACGGCGCTGCCGACAAACAGCACCGAGCCCACCGGGGGGGTAATCAGGCCGATACCAAGGTTGATCATCATCACCATACCGAAGTGGACCGGATCAACCCCCAGAGCGAGGATCACCGGCATGAGAATCGGGGTGAGGATGAGGATCAACGGGGCCATGTCCATCAGCGTCCCGAGCATCAGCAAGAGGATGTTGATCGCCAGGAGAATGAAATATTTGTTGTCCGAGATCGATGAAAAGAAGGCGGTGACCTTCATCGGAATTTGCATCAGGGTGAGGATATAGCCGAAACTGGCAGCAAAGCCAATAAGGATCATCACCACCGTCACCGTCTTGACCGTGCGGTGCATAAGGATGGGCAGCTGGTGCCATTTATAGTCGCGATAGATGAACATGGTGACGAAAAAGGCCCAGAGACAGGCGATCGAGGCCGATTCGGTGGCGGTGAAGACCCCGGTGAGGATGCCGCCGAGGATGATCACCACCGTCATCAGTCCCCATAGGGCTTCGCGGCAGA
>CAYSON010000404.1:0-3648 GCA_964432635.1 uncultured Desulfopila sp. | reverse complement strand
CCGGAGCGGGAGTCGAGGTTGCCGGTGGGTTCGTCGGCAAGGAGCAGTTCCGGTTCCATCACCAGGGCTCGGGCCAGGGCGGTGCGCTGCTGCTCGCCGCCGGAAAGTTCCAGCACCTTGTGATGAAGGCGATGGCCGAGTTCCACCTGCTCGAGCAGGGCCTGGGCCGGAGCGATCATCTCCTGACGGCTGCGACCGGCGATGAGACCGGGGATGATGACGTTCTCCAGCGCGGTAAAATCGGGCAGCAGGTGGTGAAACTGGAAGATGAAGCCGACCGACTTGTTGCGAAAGCTCGCCAGTTCCCTCGCTGATCTGGTGAGCAAGGGGAGGTCGTGGAAATAGAGCTCGCCGCTGTTTGCTTGCGCCAGGGTGCCGAGGATCTGCAGCAGGGTGGTCTTGCCGGAGCCGGAGGCGCCGATGACCCCGGTCATCTCTCCTGCCTCCACGGCCAGCGACACCCCCTTGAGCACGGTGACGGCGGTCTCTCCCTGGCTGAAAATTTTGGTGAGGTCGTGAGCGGAAAAAAGTGCCATCAGGAAAGCACCTCCGCCGGCTGCACCGCCGCCGCCTTCCACGAGGGATAGAGCGTGGCGAGGAGGGTGATGACGATCGAGCTGACGGCGACGATGGTGACATCGAGCGGCAGCACCTTGATGGGTAGGGTGGTCATCGGGTAGACGTTGGAAGGCAGCTCGATGAACTGATAGCGCGAGAGGAGTTCGCACAGTCCAAGGCCGCCGAGCACACCGAGTCCGGTACCGGCTACGGCGATGATCAGCCCCTGCAGGAAGAAGATGCGCATGATCGCCTGGGAGGTCGCCCCCATCGATTTGAGAATGGCGATATCCTTGCTCTTTTCCATGACCACCATGACCAGGGCACTGATGATATTAAGCGCGGCGACGATGATGATCATGGTCAGGGCGATAAACATGCCGATTTTTTCCAGCTTGAAGGCGGCATAGAGGTTGCGGTTCATCATCATCCAATCTTTGGCGATATAGCCTGCGCCAAGCGTCTCGGTGATCTTGGCGGCGATCTTGTCGGCACTGTTGAGCAGCTCCCGCTTGACCGCCACCTCTATGCCGTGCACCTGGTCGTCAATGCCGAGAAAGCGCTGCACTTCGGGAATGGCCATATAAGCAAGGGTGGTGTCGTATTCGAACATGCCGGTCTCAAAAACTCCCGACACCCGACAGGTCTTGACTTTGGGAATCACCCCCATTGGCGTCAGCGGCCCAGAGGGCGAGATCAGCTTGACCTTGTCATTGATACGGACGCGCAGCTCCGCCGCCAAATTTTTGCCGAGGATGATATTGGGGACGCCTGAAGCGGATTCGCCGAGAAGATCGTCGACGTTGCCGGCAATCATCTGCGTGGGGAGGCTGATGACGTTCTTTGCCGTTTGCGGCTCGATGCCGCGCAGCACCACGCCGCTGCCGCCGACGGTGCTGCTCATCAGCGTTTGCGTGTAGAGGTAAGGAGTGGCGCCGACCACCTCGGGCACGGTCATGGTGCGATCGCGGATCAGTTGGTACTCGCTGATCGAGCCGCCCATGCGCTGCACGATGATATGGGAGTTGACCCCGAGGATCTGGTCGCGCAGGCCGTCGGTGAAGCCGGAAAAGACAGCCAGCACCACGATCAGGGCAATCACCCCGACGGTGATTCCGGCTACCGAGATCATCGAGATCAGCGAGATAAAGCCGTGCTGATGTTTGGCCCGCAGATAGCGCAGGCCGATAAAGGACTCAAAGGTCATGGGGTTGCCGTCTCGTCCTTGTCGGTGATCAGTCCCGCCTCGGGTTTGAGGTGCGGGAAGAGAATGACGTCGCGGATCGAGGGGCTGTCGGTGAGCAGCATCACCAGCCGGTCGATGCCGATACCCTCGCCGGCGGCGGAGGGCATGCCGTACTCGAGGGCACGAATATAGTCGGCATCGAGTTCGGGATGGATCTCCTCGTCCTCGCCGCGATCGGCGATCTGCTTTTCAAAGCGGCTCAACTGGTCGCGCGGGTCGTTGAGCTCGCTAAAACCGTTGGCGAGCTCGCGGCCGGTGATAAAGAGCTCGAAACGGTCGGTGACGCTTTGGTCCTGATCATTGCGGCGGGCCAGCGGCGAGACCTCGGTGGGATATTTGGTGATAAAGGTCGGGTTGATCAGCTTGTCCTCGACCAGCAACTCGAACAATTCGGTCTTGGCCTTGCCGGGGCCGGCTTTCTCCTCGAGCTTGATGCCTTTCTCCTTGGCCAGGGCCAGCACCTTGGCATCGTCGGCTAGGGCCTCGGGAGCGATTCCGGCCACTTTGATCAGGGCCTCGTCCATGGTCAGCGTGGTCCAGGGCGGGGTGAGGTCGACCTCCTGGCCTTGATAGCTGATGGTCATCGACCCGTTGACCGCCAGGCAGATGTCGGAAATCATCTCTTCGGTGAGGGCGATCAAGTCTTCATAGGTGGCGTAGGCCTGGTAGAACTCGAGCATGGTGAACTCGGGGTTGTGGCGGGTGGAGAGGCCTTCGTTGCGGAAGTTGCGGTTGATCTCGAAGACCCGCTCAAAACCGCCGACCAAGAGGCGCTTGAGGTAGAGCTCCGGAGCGATGCGCAGGTAGAGGTCCATGCCCAGGGCATTGTGGTGGGTCTTAAAGGGTTTGGCGGTGGCGCCGCCGGGAATCGGCTGCATCATCGGCGTCTCCACTTCCATGAAGTTGCGCCGGACGAGATGCTCGCGCACCAGGCGGATAATCTCCACCCGTTTGCGGAAGGTCTCGCGGGTTTCCGGGGTGACGATCAAATCGACATAGCGCTGGCGGTAACGGGTCTCGACATCGGAGAGGCCGTGCCATTTGTCGGGCAGGGGGCGGAGCGATTTGGAGATCATGATAATCTCGCCGGCCTGCAGCGACAGTTCGCCAACCTTGGTTTTGAACAGGGTGCCGACCACGCCGACGATATCGCCGATATCCCACTTCTTGAAGGTCTCGAAGACCTCCTCGCCAAGAATGTCGAGTTTGACGTAGATCTGGATCTGCCCGCTGGTATCGGCAATGGTGCAGAAGGCGGCTTTGCCGAACTTGCGCATCGCCAGTACCCGTCCGGCAACGCTGTAAACGGCGCCGCCGGGTTCGGCCTGCTGCGCTTGCAGCGCCTCGCCCTTGGGGAGAAGTTCGCGGGCACAATTGGCCGGTTTGAAACTGTTGGTATAGAGTTTGACGCCGAGATCGGCCAGGGACTCGGCCTTTTCTTTGCGTTGGGCAAGGGTTTGATTCTCTTCGCTCATGGTATGGATTCTCGATTGTGCAGGTTAGGGGCGATGCCGGCGAATAACGATGAAAAAAAGGCGGCAGAAGCCTGCCGCCCGAGAGGAAAATACTCTTTAGCACTTACCGGGAAACGGTGGTTCTGTCAATTGATTTCCCGGCTGCAGCATGCGTGGAGAGCCTATGGGAAAGTAAGCCTCTTGCCGCTTTCCATGGCGTAGAACATCAGCCCGTTGAGAACCAGGCCGTGCTGTAACTCGCCTGCGGCCACAAGCCGCATCACCTCGTCAAAGGGCAGGGTCAAGACCTTTATCTCCTCCAGCTCTTCCGGCTGCGGCGCAGCGCTTGGCTCCACCCCAAGGGCGAGCACGGTGTAGCAGAGATTGTTC
>CAYSON010000403.1:0-3652 GCA_964432635.1 uncultured Desulfopila sp. | reverse complement strand
TATTCGAGGCACAGGCATGCGGCCATGACTTACCAGGGAGCAGACGTGACGTTCGACGATCTCGCAGATACCCTGTAGAGCCGCTTCCTCCATGGTGTTGCCGGCGGATGGGCCGTTGAACTCGTTGATCGCGAAAAACCACGAAAAGGGAATGAGTACAGCCTCGCCTCGACTGATGTTGGTGCCCCAGGTCCACTGCATGGGAATGCCGAGCAGCAACTCTTGCAAGGCTTCCCTATCGGTATGGGTGTCATGTACCGAGACCAGCAGCGCATCCAAAGCCAGCACCGGATACCCGGCGGCCCGCATTTCTTGGTAGTCCCCGACAAGAAAATTCGTTGCGTCGCTCTTGAAAGCAAAAAAAGAAAAGCGCTCCGCCAGTTCCATGCAGGCGGAGGCTTCGGCTTGTATCGGCGATGCCCCCTTGCCCATTTGCTTTTTAGTTCCGGTCAAAGCCTTGGCGTCGTCGCCACAGACACTAAAATAAACTGGAATATCAAGACGACCATTATCTATCCGCTTGACCTCACTAAGGATCTGTAGGTCGAGCTGACGGATTTTGGCGTAGAAGGCGCGAAGGGTTTCTGCAGGCGTCACCACCTTATCCTGGTCGATGGTAAAGCCTTTCAAGCAATCATTGAAGTGGAGTGGGGATTGTTTCATTATCGCTAATATCGGTTGAGTGTTATAGAAAAAATGGATGCATTATGCTGCTGATGACCTCCATGACGGTGCGGCCACGCGAGGTCATGGCGATCACCAGCCTTTTTCGCGACGGTTTCGCGACGGGCAGGTGCGTGCGGGAGCCTAGAGTACCACATTATGACACCCCCTCCATCATCTTTATCCCGCCAGTTGTGCAAATCAAGGGGGAGTGTCGACTGCTTGCTCATTGCATCTGCTTCAACGAACAAGAGGCGTCGGCGACTCTCAGGAGAAGTCTTTCTAAATAACCACCGCTACCGCCTATTTTCACCGTTCGTCGCCCCTCGCCGTCGCCGGTGATGAGCAAAGAGAGCCGCTGTTCGGGGAGAATGTCGCCAGCACGCAGCGCCCACTCGATAACGGTCAATCCGCCGCCATAGAAGTATTCATCCAAACCAAGATCAAGGACCTCGTCCCCACTGCCCAACCGATAGAAATCCATGTGATAAAGGGGCAGTCGGCCGGGATATTCATGAACTATGGCAAAAGAGGGGCTGGTGACGTAACAGTCAGCAGGAACGTCCAGTCCACGGGCGATGGCCTGGGTCAGGGTGGTCTTGCCGGCCCCCAGTTCCCCATCAAGACAAAGTACGTCGCCGGCCATGGCGCACTCCCCGAGGATACGACCGAAGGCCTCGCTAGCGGCGACATGATCGAGGGTTATGACAGTCTCCGACACTTCCACGTCTATCCTCTCAACGCAAAACAACAATAAACCCGCTTCAGGACCAAAGCTGCATGTCCTGAAACGGGATAAAGGACCGCAGAAAACGGTATTCAACCAAGTTTTATACCGCAAGGGCATAAGTTTCGTTTGAGCAGAAAAGCTGCTCAACTCAGCTTTACCATATCCTCCGCCTGCAAGCCCTTGTCGGTTGTGGCGATGGGGAATGCCACCACTTATCCTTCGTCGAGAGAGCGAAAACTCTCGCCCTCTATAACACTGCAGTACACAAAGATATCCGATTGACCGTTACCTCGCTCCAAGAAACCATAACCCTTTGCTGGCAAACCATTTAAGCTTTCCCTTCACGCGCTCTGACTTACCGCAAGCCTCCCCTAAAAAATCCAGACAAGAGTATGCATTGCCTTTTCCACCGACATAGGCCCTTTGACTATTTCCTGACCCCGTCCTCTTAACTTTCGAGATGTGGTATAGGTAAGACGCCATACACTGGTCTGCGTTAAATGACCATCACCCGCGAACTCCCCAAGAAGGCATCGAAGTCAACCCTGCTATCTTCGATAAGCATTCGAAGTAACAATTATTTCGTCTCGACGAGTGATCTTATCCGGTTATGGGGTATCAGGAAAAAGCGGCATCGGTCAAGAAAATATGATGGTCTTGATCAATGTTTCTTAGACTCATTGCTGCTTTTCCGTAGGTTTCATCCACCAGGTCATAAGCAGTTGAAAGGGATCGTAATATTGCGGCAGAGCGGCCGGTGCGGAGAATTTGTCGTGAAAGCCTAGGCGATGGTAGGGCAGATACCAATTGGGAATGAGATAGTATCCGTACCACAATACCCGATCGAGAGCATGACAGGCGGCGATCAATTCCTCCTTTGTTGCGGCGTAAATAATTTTGTCGACCAGATCGTCGACTGCTGGTGATTTCACCCCGGCATAGTTTTGCGAGCCATGCTTGTCGGCGGAAGCGGAATGCCAGAAATTGCGTTGCTCATTTCCTGGGGATGGCGATTGACCATAGGTGGCGACGATCATGTCGAAATCAAAGCTCTTAACCCGTTCGCTGTACAAGGCCTGGTCGACCACCCGGTATTCCACACGCACCCCGAGTTTTTTCAGATTGTCGACATAGGCGGCCATGACCCGCTCGAAGGCCGGCGAAGTTAGCAGGATGTCGAAGATGAAGGGTTCACCGCGGTCATTGACCAGGCTGCCACCGCTAACCCGCCATCCGGCCTCGGCGAGAAGGGTCTTGGCGGCGAGAAGATTTTTTCGTGGGCCTTCTGGTGGCGTGGAGGGCGGGGTCAAGGGTTGGGTGAACACCTCGCCGGGAAGAGCCGGGCGATGGGGTTCGAGGTAGCTCAACTCCAGGCCCTGCGGCAAGCCAATGGCAGCCAGCGGTGAATTGGAAAAGAAAGAGGCGTTTCTGGTATATTGGTTGTGAAAGAGCGACGCGTTGATCCACTGGAAATCAAGGGCCAAGCCCAACGCCTGCCTCACCCGCACATCTTGAAATAGCGGTCGCCTGGTGTTAAAGACAAAGCCCTGCATGCCAGCGTTGTTGGCATGGGGAAAGGTTTTTTTGATGATGGTTCCATCGGCGAAACGTTTACCCTCCATGTCTCTCGCCCACTGTTTGGCGATATTGATAGAGATGAAGTCAAATTCTCCGGCCTTGAAGGCCTCCAGGGCGACGGTCTGATCCTTGTAGTATTTGACCACGATCTCGTTGTAGTTGTACATGCCACGTCGAGTCGGGTGATCTGCCGCCCAGTAATGGGGATTGCGCTTATAGGTGATACTCTTGCCAAGATCGAATTTTTCGACGACGTAGGGTCCTGAAGCCATCGGCAGTTGGAGATCCTTGCCTGATTCCTCGGCAAAGCCGTGTTGCTGGTAAAACTTTTTCGAGAGGATACGCATTTGGCCGGCAATCATGTGCAACTCACGATTGACCTTGGCAAAGTGCAAACGGATCCTGTCGGCGGCGAGAATCTCCGCCTTGTCGATATCCTGATAATAGTAGTTCATGAAGGGATGGGCCTTGTCACTTTTCAGGGTTGCCAGGGTAAAGGCCACGTCTTCAGCGCGAACCGGTTCGCCGTTGGCAAAAGCGGCGCGTGGATCAAGGGTGAAAGTCACCGATTTTTTATCGGCGGCAACTTCGATATCGGCGGCAAGCAGTCCATATTGCGAAAAAGGCTCGTCGAGACTGGCCACCGCCAGCGGTTCGAAAATCAGGCTCTCCAGTCCCAAC
>CAYSON010000402.1:0-3657 GCA_964432635.1 uncultured Desulfopila sp. | reverse complement strand
ATGAATGACGAGGGCGCTTCCGACTTGCACATGGTGGCTGGACAACAACCACTGCTGAGAATCCGCGGTGATATGGAGCGAGTCAAGTTTAAAAAGATGGGCAACGACGAGCTTCGTGCCATGCTCTATGAGATCTGCCCGGAGGAAAAGATCAAGCTCTTTGAGGAGACGGGAGACATCGATTTTGGCTACGAGATCCCCGGCCTGGATCGGTATCGATGTAACTATTTCCAGCAGAAATACGGAATCGGGTCGGTGTTTCGCGAGATTCCCAGCGAAATCATGACGGTGGAACAACTCGGTCTGCCCTCGGTTATCGGCCGTCTCGCCCACTTGCCGAAAGGTTTGGTGCTGGTGACCGGTCCAACCGGCTCGGGCAAGTCGACGACCTTGGCGGCGATCATCGATGAATGCAACAAAAATCGCAAGTACCACATCCTCACCATCGAGGATCCGATCGAATTCGTCCACAAGAGCCAAAAGTGCATTATCAATCACCGCGAGGTTGGCACCCATACCAAGAGTTTCTCCAACGCCTTGCGCGGAGCCCTGCGCGAGGACCCGGATATCATCATGGTCGGCGAGATGCGTGACCTGGAAACCGTGGCCTTGGCCATGGAGGCGGCCATGACCGGGCATCTGGTCTTTGCCACCTTGCATACCATCAACGCCATGAAGACCGTGGATAGGATCGTCGAGATTTTTCCCGCATCCCAGCAGGGACAGGTGCGGTCGACGCTGGCCGATGCCCTCAAGGCGGTGGTATCGCAGACGCTGTTCAAACGGGTCGGTATCAAGGGTAGATGCGCTGCACTTGAGATTCTCATCGCTACCCCGGCGGTGCGCAATTTGATCCGTGAAGGTAAGACTTTTCAGATCCTCTCGACCATGCAGACGGGGAAAAAATATGGCATGCAGACCCTTGATGATGCCATTCTTGCTTTTCTTGAAAAGAAGATGATCGATCCTAACGATGCCTACTCCAACGCCGTGGAGAAACCGAAATTCTTGAAGTACCTCAAAAAGGCGCCGACGGACTTTACCGAGGTGTAATTTCGCCGAGACGGACCTGTGGCACAGGCTGACGCCGGTTAGCGGAAGGTTTTATCGACTCTGCCTGACTACTGCCGCAATTGGATCGGCTCACAGGGAATGAATGGATTATCATCAAGGCGGCCGTAGCCCCAGAGTTCGACCTTCTCTTGGCCCAGTTGTGCGGTGAGGCTGCCGTGTTCCGAGGTGCTGACCAGGTCGATGCCGAGAGCCCGGCATTCCTCCTTGAGCAGAGGGTGCGGGAAGCGCCCCCGGCCGCTCTTTCCAGCTGAGACTACTAGTATTTTTGGGGCAACTGCGGTAAGAAACTGTTGTGAATTTGAACTGTTGGACCCATGGTGCGGGGCGAGGAGGAGGTCGGCTTGTAGATTGACCCCGGAATCGATCAAGCGAGCCTCCTCGTTGTGATCGATATCGCCAGGAAACAGAGCGCACCGTTGCCGATGGCAGACTTTCACCACTAGACCGTTGTTGTCTCTTTCCCTGCTGCCAGGTGCGGAGCCTGGGACCATATCGCTTTGCTTCGCCAGGCAAGAGAGTGATTCCTCTCCTCCCAGCCCCGCCAAGGCCTCCCCAACCTCCGGCATGCGAATCGCTATCCCCAATCGCTTCGCCAAACGCGACACCTCCTCATAGCCTTGGTCGTTATCCTGCAGATCTCGCACCCATAGTGTTTTAGGTTTGAAATGTTCGAGGATAAAGGGCAGTCCGTTGTAGTGGTCGGCATCGGGATGCGTTATAACCAGCGCGTCCAGGGTAGTGATTCCTTGCTGCCATAGATAGGGGGCGATCACCCGTTCCCCCACCGAGGGCGTGGTGGCCGCGCTGCCGCCGCCATCGATGAGCACGTTGCGTCCGGAAGGAAAGCGCACCAGGGTGGAACTCCCCTGACCAACATCGAGGGCAGTTATTTGCAGGTTGTTTGCGGTTTTTCTCTTCTCTGCCAGGGAAGACGGAACGAGCATGGCAGCGATGGAGAGGACAAATATCGCGGCAGCGGCACAGAGTGGGGTGGTAGAGCGCCGCGCCGCAAACATGCCGAAAAAGCCGATGCCACAAAGGAGCAGCAGCCATCCGGGAGGAGAAGGACGCCACAGGGAAGCAAAGGGCAAATTGGCGAAAAAGCCGGCGCAGTCGACGGCGGCGCTGAGACCCGGGGTGCCGAGTCGGAGCAGGAAGGTGGCAATCTCCGGGGCGAACGCGATGAAGGGAAGGGCAAGAAAGCCGCAGGGTAGGCTCCACAGGCAGATGAGCGGTTCGACCACCAGGTTAGCGATGATGCCCACGGCAGAAACTCGGTTGAAGGCATATAGTGTGATCGGGGCTGTCGCCGCAGTTGCCGCTGCTGACACGACAATGCCAGCGAGCAGCCAACGGCAGCTCCGTTCTCGCAGGGAAAGAGCCTCCTTGGGGTGCTCTCCAAAAAGCAGCTCTTTGAGGATCGGAACCAGAAAAAGAATGGCGGCGGTGGCAATAAAGGACAGCTGAAAAGAGGGTGAGGCCAGAGACAACGGATCGATAGCGAGGATGATCAGGGCAGCCATGGCCAGAAGTGTTGATGGCGATTTAACACGATCTGTGCAAATGCCAATAATGGCTACGCAGCTCATGATCATCGCCCGAAACACCGGAACGTTCAAGCCGGCGAGCAGGCCGTAGGCGAGCAGGACGGGAAGACAGAGAAAAGCCGCCCACTTGCGGAGCGGATAGTTGATCAGCAGTCGTTCTGAGCGGGAGAGTAGCCAGTAGAATGCGGCATAGAGGAGAAAGCCGATGATGGTCATGTGTAGCCCGGAAATCGACAAGATATGAACGGTACCGCTGCCCTTAAAGCTTTCCATCACCTCGTCGCCGATTGCCGAGGCGTCACCGATAAGAATGGCCCGGTACAGACCGCGATGTTCCTCGGCCACGGCCTCGTCGATGAGGCGCCCGATGCTACTTCGTGCCCGCTCCGGGGTGTAACGGAGGCGATGCCATAAATTTTGATGCTGTTCCAGCTTGTGCACAAAGTGCGGGGAACGGGAAAAGCCGCTGGCCAAGATACCTTGGAAGGCGAGGTGGCGCGGATAATCGAAGGCCCCAGGTGAACGAAAGCTTTCCGGGCGTTTGAGGTCGGCTCTCACCACCAGGCTGTCTCCAGGAAGCAGGTATGGAGGCCACGGAGCGGCGAGGTGGAGGAGCAGGGTGCCCTGGGTGGCAATAAACCGAGGATCCTCGGGCAAGCGGAGGTGGCTGCTGGCGATTTTCACTCGGCTCAATCGACCATCGAACTCCGGGGCGGCAAGCAAGGTGCCGGCAACCACCGCTTCCTGTTTTTGCTGAAGGCGATGAAAGAGGTGGCTAGCAGATGCCGGCGGCTGCAACTGGGCCAGGCCGTGGTAAAAACCGAGCAACACCAACAGTGCAGGCAGGAGCAAGGGCATGGCCTGTCTGCCACCTTTTAAAAAGAGTAACAGAAGTACGACAACAAAAAGAGATAGCGCTAAGTGCAGCGGCGCCATTGCCATGGCGTCGAGTCGAGCGAGGAGAGCGGCAGCAATGCCGCCAGAAAAAGCCAGGGTGAGTGTGACGAGAAGGTGGTCGGAGAGAAAGCGCAGGGCT
>CAYSON010000401.1:0-3666 GCA_964432635.1 uncultured Desulfopila sp. | reverse complement strand
TCAGGTCTCAACTCTTGACAGGCCGCAAAAGTCGAGTTTCCAAAATGGTTGAGCCAGGGCCTGTCAAGAGTTGAGACCTGACCCCTTGGTCGAATATATGCAATAATATATTTGCAAAAATGAATATATGTTATAGTATATAATTATGAAATCCATTATTGAGCAGCTAAAATCATATCGTCTGGCGATGGGGTATAAACAGGCACTGATGGGAGAGAAGATCGGCTTACCGCAAAGCCATTTATCCAAGATCGAGAGTGGAGCAACCGATCCGCGATTATCCACAGTATTGGATATGGCACGGGCATTGGATCAGGAGTTGGTGCTTATTCCAAGGCAGCTGCTACCACAGCTTCGGGTTTTGGTGTATGGGCAGGAAGAGGATGAACGGCGCTGGCAACTCGATGATGAGGGCGACTCATGACCAAAATATTGGAAGTACGCCTGCATGGAGTGGTAATCGGCAATCTCATTATGTTGCCGAGTAGAAAAATGCTCTTTTCCTTTGATGAACAGTATGTGAATTCCTCTCAGAGGAATCTTCTCAGCCAGTCTTTTTTTCGGCCGTCAGGAGAACTGATACTGGAAAGCAAAACCACTTTCGTGAGACTTCCGGCGTTTTTTTCTAACCTGCTACCTGAAGGTCCGATGAGGGAATATCTGGCGCGATTGGGAAATGTAAAACAAACAGAAGAATTCAGTTTGATAGAACTCCTGGGTGAAGATTTGCCGGGGGCGGTGACTGTATCCTCACAGGAATCCGCCAGAGGTGAGAATTCCATGTCACATGCTGGTGGGGAGAAAGACATCGGCAGGCGCGCTTATCGTTTCTCGCTGGCAGGAGTTCAGTTGAAATTTTCGGCTGTGGCAGGGCGTCATGGCGGCCTTACAATTCCTTCCAGGGGCGTTGGAGGGGATTGGATCATCAAATTACCGGCACAAAACTACCAGTATGTTCCGGAAAATGAGTATGCCATGATGAGGCTTGCCGCAAGCATCGGTATACCAATACCCGAGACCCGCCTTGTTCCACTGGAAGAGGTTGATGGTTTGCCTGAAATGGGAATGATGGGTGGACGTTTGGCGTTGGCGGTCAAGCGATTTGACAGAGCGCCTGGCGGGCGGCGTATTCATATTGAAGACTTTGCCCAGGTGTATAATGTCTATCCTGAAAAAAAATACGAAGGTGTCAGCTACGGTAATATTGCCAATATGATTTGGGTTCTTACCGGTGAAACGGGGTTAGAGGATTATATCCGGAGGTTGGTATTTAACATTTTGATCGGGAATGGTGATATGCACCTTAAGAATTGGTCCCTCATTTACCTCGATGGCAAAACGGCAACCCTGTCACCGGCGTATGATCTGGTCTCGACCATCCCCTATATTCCCAATGACAACCTGGCATTGAAGCTTTCCGGCACGAAGGCCATGAAGGATATCTCTCTCCATCATTTCAAAGAGATGGCGCGAAAATTTCATCTGCCTCAGCATCTGGTTTTACAGACTGCACGCGATACAGTGGGTGCCGTCATCGCATCGTGGAACGAAAACCACAGCAAGTCCGGATTGCCGCCCGCTTTGGTAGAGTGTATTGACAGCAATATTAAGGCCTCGGCTTTCAAGGGGGCTGGGGTCAGGTCTCAACTCTTGACAGGCGACAATTGAGGTTGCAGGGTGATTTTTCACTTTTGGTCGCCTGTCAAGAGTTGAGACCTGACCCCTCAGTCAAAACTTGCACTACAAAAGGACAGTGTGTATAGTACACAACATGAATAGCAAAGAGCTTATCAAGCGGCTTGAAGCCGAAGGTTGGGTTCTTAGAGGTGTCAAGGGCTCGCACCATATTTACACACATCCATCCCAACCCGGCCATATCAGTGTACCACATCCTCAACGCGATTTAGGAGCGGGACTGGTCCACAAGCTACTGAAGCAAGCCGGTCTAAAGTAAAGAGGACGGACACTATGAAATTAAGATATCCTATTGCCATCGAAACCGGAGATGATACCCACGCATTTGGAGTGGCTGTTCCCGATCTCCCCGGTTGTTTCTCCGGCGGAGACACTCTTGATGAGGCGGTTGAAAATAGCAGAGAAGCTATCGCCTTGTGGATAGAAACCGTGCTCGATGATAATGGCACAATTCCCGCCCCTGGCCTTCTGGCCGATCACGTGAATAATCCTGAGTACAAGGGCTGGTTGTGGGCGATAGTCGAGGTTGATGGATCGTTGATCGACGACCACTCCGAGCGGGTTAATATCAGCATGCCGCGCCGGATATTATCCAGAATAGACCGGTATGCCGCAGCCCATGGCGAGACAAGAAGCGGTTTTCTCGTCAATGCCGCACTCGAAAGGATCATACAAAAATAAAAAGGAGGTGGGGGCTGGGGTCAGGTCTCAACTCTTGACAGGCGACAATTGAGGTTGCAGGATGATTTTTCACTTTTGGTCGCCTGTCAAGAGTTGAGACCTGACCCCACTCAAAAGAGAATGGGAATGAAGGTAATAAATGTTGTTGGCGCAAGACCCAACTTTATGAAGATGGCCCCGATCATCGAGGCGATGAATCGGCATCCGGAAAAGATTGAACATCTCCTGGTGCATACCGGCCAGCATTATGACGAGAAGATGAGCAAGGCCTTCTTCGACGATCTGGGGATGCCGAAGCCGGATATCGACCTTGGCGTGGGCTCGGGCAGCCATGCCGAGCAGACTGCGCGGATCATGGTGGAGTTTGAAAAGGTTTGTCTGCAGGAACGGCCGGATCTGGTGATAGTGGTTGGCGATGTCAATTCCACCATGGCCTGCACCATTACCGCCAAGAAGCTCGGCATTAAGGTGGCCCATGTCGAGGCCGGATTGCGTTCCCGCGATATGGGGATGCCCGAGGAGATCAATCGGCTCTGCACCGATGTGTTGTGCGATTACCTGTTCACCACCGACCACTTTGCCGATGAAAACTTGCGGGCGGAGGGGGTAGCGGCGGAGCGGATTGTTTTTGTCGGCAACGTCATGATCGATACTTTGGTGAAGCATCGGCAGATGGCGGAAAAGCTGGGGGTGGCGGAACGCCTTGGGCTTGCCAAGGGCGGCTATATGACCATGACCCTGCATCGGCCGTCCAATGTTGATGATAAGGAGGTCTTTCGCGGCATCCTTGAGGCGTTGAGGGTGCTCAGCCGTGAGGTGCCGATTATCTTTCCCATTCATCCGCGCACGAGAAAAATGGCCGAGACCTTTGGCCTGATGGACTATTTTACCCAAGGGGGGAGGGTGGAAGGGATTTGGATTACCGAGCCCTTGGGGTATTTGGAGTTTCTGCACTTAAATTGCCATGCAAAACTGGTGTTGACCGATAGCGGCGGCCTGCAGGAGGAAACGACCGTGCTTGGTGTGCCCTGCCTGACCTTACGACACAACACCGAGCGCCCCATCACCTGCGAGGTGGGCACGGATGTTGTTGTCGGCAATAATGGCGAGCGCATCCTGGCGGCGGCGAAAGAGATCCTGGAGCGGCCCAAGGGTTCTTACGGCATTCCGGAAAAATGGGACGGCAAGGCGGCGGAGAGGATTGTCGAGTGGCTGATATTGGGGTCAGGTCTCAACTCTTGACAGGCGGTAAACTTTGAAACCGATCTTGGATGGCAGCTCATGTCAAGA
>CAYSON010000400.1:0-3674 GCA_964432635.1 uncultured Desulfopila sp. | reverse complement strand
CCTACTCAAGTGTGGATGCCAACACCACCTATAACGGTGGGACTTTAAAAAGTATCAGTAATACGGTATCACCTTATTTAGTTTATATTCTGAATGATCGGTGGATGCTTGATGCGAGCGCAGGCTTTGGGCAAGCGACCCCAGAAACCAAAGTGAGCGGTGTGACAGGCAAGACTTCGAGTCAAAGTATTTTTGCTACCATGGGGGTGATTCTCAGGGTAGGGGCATTGCCGGTCTTCGCTGACATCGATCCGATCAGCTTCAATCTCGACACGACAAAGGTTGAACAGCTTTTGCGGATAGACACCGCAAGGTCGATCAAGGCCATTATCCCCGTGCATCTCTATGGGCAATGCGCCGACATGAACAAGTTGCTGCACTTGGCAAAAGAATACCAGGTGCCAATCATCGAGGATGCCGCCCAAGCCATCGGCGCCGAATATCCCTGCGCCGATGGTGCCGGAAGTAGCTATCTCCGTGCTGGATCGATGGGCTTGGCAGGATGCTTTTCCTTCTTTCCCAGTAAAAATCTCGGGGGGATTGGCGATGGTGGCATGGTCATTACACAAGATAAAGAGTTTGCTGAAAAGATAACGTTGTTACGCAACCATGGCGCGTATCCGAAGTATTATCATCAGCTTGTCGGGGGGAATTTTCGTCTTGACCCCATTCAAGCCGCAGCCCTGCGCATCAAGCTGCCCTATCTTGATCAGTGGCATCGGCAGCGACGCCATAATGCTGAACGTTACAATGTGCTGCTGGCCAAGAGCGATCTGCTCGAGTCTGGAAAAGTGAAGATTCCAGTCAAAGTGCATCGTGAAGATAGCGGCGAGCATGGGCACTCAGCTCTCACACATATCTTCAATCAATATGTTCTTCGCGTCCAGCGACGGAACGACTTGGTGCGCTGGTTGTCCGACAATGAGATCGGATGCGAAATATATTATCCCGTACCGCTGCATAAACAGAAATGCCTCGAAGGAATGATCCCTCTCA
Organism: uncultured Desulfopila sp.; assembly: GCA_964432635.1. Classification (GTDB taxonomy): domain Bacteria; phylum Desulfobacterota; class Desulfobulbia; order Desulfobulbales; family Desulfocapsaceae; genus Desulforhopalus_A. The sequence goes on along the minus strand of CAYSON010000400.1, from coordinate 2,678 downwards.
GCCATTGCCCGGAAGCGGAGGTCGCCGCCGAGGAAACCCTGGCACTTCCAATATATCCGGAACTGACAGAAGAGATGCAGGTCTATGTGATCGAGAAAATCGTGCAGTTTTATCGGTGAGCGGTTACCATGAGTACCATGGGGAAGTTGCCTCACTGACGTGAAGGTTAAGGCTGAAAAACCGCGTCGTTGGTAACTCTCGACCTCTTGTGAAGAAATGCCTCCCGAGCGAAGAACGCATCTCGGTGTTTTTCTCTTTTGCCACCTTTCCTCACCATGACACTCTCAGAACGTAAGAAGATACCTGCCGGCATCAGTCTACTTGCGATCTTGCTGACGTTCCCCGTAGCGTTGCACAGTGAGGTGGTCAAAGAACCGATTCCTCAAAAAAACATCCATATTATCGCAGGAGATCACCTGGCTCCAGCGTGGAAGGCCATTTGGGACCAAGCACGTACATTCTCGACGGCTGGCAAATTGGGAGCAGCAGCTGAGGCTTATGGCCAACTTTTCACCCTTAAGCCACACCTTGAGCAGGCGAGTTGGGAATATTGCCAACTCCTGCTCGACCTAGGCGACGGCAAAACTGCAGCCAAAGTCATTACCAGCCTCCTTGAACGTTATCCCAATACATTGGACTACCTCTTTACTGCAGGGACCATCGCCGTGGCCAACGACGACTGGCCTACGGCAACCTCGTTTTTTGGGCGTGTCCTGGAAAAGGAGTCGGTGGGCGATCGCGCCAACCGAGCTATGCATGGCCTGATCAAGAGTTTGCGAGGTCAAGGGCGAAGAGAGCTGTCTCTTGCCGTGGCCGAAAGGTTGTTGGCTCGCCAACCCGATAACATTCAATTGTTGCGAGAGACTGCCGAAGAGGCTAAGGCCTTGGGTAAAACCGACAAAGCAAAAAAATTCCTTCGTCAGTTGATGATGGTTCCTGCTCTTGACGACAAGACGATATTGCAGCTGATAGCAACCTTCGACACACCCGACTTAACGTCAGAAATCGACGAACTTTGTGAGAAGTATCTTGAACGCCATCCTCTTTTCTTACCATTTCACCGAAAGCTTTCCACTCGATATCTGGAGGCTGGTCGTTTCGATGATGCCTTGCGCCACCTTTATATCCTTGCCGAGAACAAGGATGCAAATGACAGCGCCCTGCTCCTAGCAGGAAGAGTCTCCTATCACCATGCCAAACGGCCGGATAAGGCGTTAGCGTTGTTTGAACGTTACCTGCAAAAACATCCGGAGACCAGTGATGTTTCGGCAGAGCTTGAAGAAATTCGTCGACTTCTTGCCGAGGATTTTCTGTCGATTGTCGAAAATGGCGGTGCCAGGTTTCTGTGGGAGGATCTCTCCAAGATTACCGACTATCGACAAGAAATATTTAAACATTTGGTCAATCTTCTCGAGAAGAAAGGCCCCGGCAAGGAGTATCTGGAAGTCCTCTCCATCCTCTACCAATACCATCCTGAAGATGGAGAAAACGCTATCCGGATGGTCAAACAGCTCTATGCCGAAAAGGCGTATGAGCAGGCAAGAACCCTGCTGGATAGCATCGATTCTAAGAAAAACAAGGACAAGACATTCCATCTCTTGCGTGCCAGGATACTTGAGATGTTTGGGGAACAACAGGAGGCTCTGACGGCCATGGAGGCGGCGTTACGACTCGATCCCAACGACTTGGAACTGTGCAGGAATACTATACAACTGGCGGGTGCGCTTGGGGAAACCAAACGAATGCGCATGGCGTTCGAATTGCGGGCAACCCGGGTCGGCAAAAAAAGTGTGGAAACAGAAGTGGTGGTGGCCTATTTGCAGCAGTTGGCAATGAATTTTCAGTTTCAAGAGTTTAAAACCATCGTCGGACGGTTTCACCCTGTTTTCACCAAAGATTTTGCGACAAAAGACATCATCGACCTGCTCTCCATTGAGAGCTTAAGAAAACAAGGCAAGACCTATGAAGCAGAACAGATGTTGCGTATCATGCTTTTGGAAAAGCGATCGCTGCCTGAAGTGTTGGGAGCCTTGGTCGATGTTGCCATCGAAGAGGCAGATTATCAGAAAGCAAAGTCATGGTTGAGTTATGTCAAAAACCTTGAAAAAATAAACAGCAGTCAAGCTCTTCAAAATAAAGACTTGATGATGCTCCTTCTTGAAATCCGTTTGGCAAGAATGGAAGGGGATCTGCAACATTTCAGCATGCTGTTGCGCGAATCCGAAATTGTTTCTCCGCAAAAAGGAGCAAGTGGATCTTCCGTGAATACCCTGTTCCTTGCCCAAATTGAATTGGAGAAATGCTGGTTGAGCTTATTGCAAGGTGACTCCGCCAAGATCCTGCGGCTGTTCGATAAGGTATCTCCTGAGGCAAAGAAATTACCTGATTATTTTGTGATCTCCTCGGTGGTGGTAAAATATCAACACAAGCTTGGTTCCAGAGAAGCCCCACTAAAACTCTTTTTTCCGGAACCGGTCAACGAACTGACTCTTTTACCACGTGTGATTGAGGCATTGATACAATTGCAGGAATATGACCTTGTTCAGGGATACATACAACGCCTACGCCACTTAAACAGTGATTCCCCCATTGTCATCACCCTGCAAATACGACTGGCCTTTGCCCGAGGGTCCTACGATGAGGCAAAAAAATTGGTGGAGTTACTTGAAAAACGGTAT
>CAYSON010000399.1:0-3680 GCA_964432635.1 uncultured Desulfopila sp. | reverse complement strand
TTGCCGAAGTGGTGGAATTGGTAGACGCGCACGCTTGAGGGGCGTGTGGGGAGACCCGTGTCGGTTCGAGTCCGACCTTCGGCACCAAAACATAGTAGAAAGAGTTCCAAAGAAGTCCAAGAACCCGCAGCCAGCAATGGTTTGCGGGTTTTTTGTTTTTGAGCGCCGCAGTCAAGCAAGGGTCCTGACCGCGGCGCTTTGTCTAGCAGCCCAGTTGCTTGAAGAAGTCGTTGCCCTTATCGTCCACGAGGATAAAGGCCGGGAAGTTCTCGACTTCGATCTTCCACACCGCTTCCATGCCCAGTTCCGGGTAGTCGATGCACTCGACCTTCTTGATATTTTCCTCGGCGAGGATGGCGGCCGGGCCGCCGATGGAGCCGAGGTAGAAGCCGCCGTGTTTTTTACAGGCGTCGGTGACCTGCTGGCTGCGGTTGCCCTTGGCGATCATGATCAGCGAGCCGCCGTGGCTTTGCAGCAGGTCAACATAGCTGTCCATGCGGCCGGCGGTGGTTGGTCCGAAGGAGCCGGAGGGCTTGCCCGGCGGGGTCTTGGCCGGTCCGGCGTAGTAGATAGGGTGTTTCTTCAGATACTCGGGCAGCGGCTTGCCGGCGTCGAGCAGCTCCTTGAATTTGGCGTGGGCGATGTCGCGGCCGACGACGATGGTTCCGGTGAGCAAGAGCGGTGTCGACACCGGGTGCTGGCGCAGTTCGGCGAGAATCGCTGCCATCGGTTGGTTGAGGTCGATTTTCACCCCGTGCTCATGCTTGCGGCGGTAGGTGTCGGGAATGAGGCGGCCGGGATTGCGGTCGAGTTCTTCCAACCATAAGCCGTTTTTGTCGATTTTGGCCTTGATGTTGCGGTCGGCGGAACAGGAGACGCCCATGCCCACCGGGCAGGAGGCGCCGTGACGCGGCAGGCGGATGATGCGGATGTCGTGGGCGAAGGCGACGCCGCCGAATTGGGCGCCGATGCCCAGTTGTCGCGCCTTTTGCAGCAACTTGGCCTCAAGCGCCAGGTCGCGGAAGGCCTGGCCGTAGATATTGCCCTCGCTGGGCAGATTGTCATAGTACTTGGTCGAGGCCAGCTTGACCGTCTTCAGGCAGGTTTCGGCCGAGGTGCCGCCGATAACGAAGGCGATATGGTAGGGCGGGCAGGCAGCGGTGCCCAGATACTTCATCTTCTCGACCAGGAAGCTCTCTAGCTTTTCCGGATTGAGCAGGGCCTTGGTTTCCTGGAAGAGCATGGTCTTGTTGGCGCTGCCACCGCCCTTGGCGACGAAGAGGAACTTGTAGCTGTCGCCTTCGGTGGCGTAGAGGTCGATCTGCGCCGGCAGGTTGGTACCGGTGTTCTTTTCGCTGTACATGTCGAGGGCAACGGTCTGCGAGTAGCGCAGGTTCTCCTCGGTGTAGGCGCGATAGACGCCCTTGGAGAGCATCTCGGCGTCATTGCAACCGGTCCACACCCGTTGTCCCTTTTTGCCGACAATGGAGGCGGTGCCGGTATCCTGGCAGAGGGGTAGCTCGAAACGGGACGCCACCTCGGCGTTGCGCAGAAAGGCAATGGCCACGCCTTTGTCGTTCTGTGAGGCCTCCGCGTCGGCAAGGATTGCTGCCACCTGGTGGTTATGGGCCGGGCGTAGCAGGAAAGAAACATCGCGCATTGCCTCCCGAGCCAGCACGGTCAGTGCCTCGGGGGCGATTTTCAGCATCTTCTCGTCGCCAAAGACGATTTCTTCGACATAGCCTTGCGAGTCGGGGAGGAGGCGGAAGCTGGTTTGCTCCGCGCCGAGCGGGAACGGCTCCTGATAGAAAAACTCCGGCATGGTGCATCTCCTGTAGCGATGAGGGGATCTTCGCCGGCACCAGGGGAACCCTTGGTGCCGACAACGAAAAAACCTCAGCTATTGTAGCGAGTAGCGGAGCATTTGTCAGCAGCTCATTGGCTGGTCGCTCCTTTCCCTGGTGCCCACCATGCCCTTGTTGCGTTTAGCCGCAGCCACCGCCCGAGCCGCAGCAACCTCCACCACCGCTTCGTTTGGCGCGGAGTAAGGAGGTGTCGCGATTTTCGTAGACGATGGCCAGCCCTTCCTCGATAAAACCACTGGCCTCCACCGGGGTGATCCCGGATTTGCTGAGGATCTCCGCCGGGGTCGGGCCGATGGCCACGGCCAAAACCGCCCGGCAGTCACCGAGGATGCGAGTCAGCTGGTGCCAGCGCTTGCCGCCGCCTCCCGCCTGTGGAGCGCCCCTCTCGGCAATCTTGCGGTAGCCCTCCGCCGTTTTTTCCCAGATCTCCAGAGTAGGTGCTTCGCCCAAATGGCGGTTGATAAGGATACCTTCCTCGGTGGCCACCGCCACGTAGGGGCGCACTTCCTTGGCGGCAGCGTCGATGCTGGCGCAGGCGGTGAGGCAGCCGCGGAACTCGACGGTGCGGTCGTCGCCGAGCAGACCGACGGCATCGGCGCGGCAGCGGGTACAGTGGCGCATCTGTGGCAGATAGTGTTCCGCCTTGGCCCTCAATTCCTCCATCAGTTCCTTGCTCGGTTGTTCGAGATGACCGAAAGAACTGCCGGCATTGGGAAACATCGCCATGCAGTTGAAGAGGTCGGCGCCCAGGTCTTTCATGGCTTTCGCCACCTCCTCGACATGATGGTCGTTGATGCCGGGAATGACGATGCAGTTGATCTTGACCACGGTGCCGTGCGCTTTGAGCGCCTTTATCGCCGCGAGCTGCCGGTTAAGCAGTATTTCCGCTCCCTGCCGGCCGCGATAGACCACTTTGCCGTCGCTCACCCAGCCGTAGACCTTTTCACCGATGGCCGCATCGACGGCACAGACGGTGATGGTGACATGCGATACCGCAAGGGTCGCCAGCTCTTCAATATACGGAGCGATGGCCATGCCGTTGGAGGAGACGCAGAGCAGCAGCTGCGGGTAGCGGCTGTTGATGGCGCGCAGGGTGGCCATGGTCTCTGGTCCGTTGGCAAAGGGATCACCAGGTCCGGCGATACCGACCACGGTGATGCGCGGCTCTTTTTCCAGCACCCGGTCAAGATACACCAGGGCCTGCTGCGGCGTGAGCAGGGTGGAGGTGACCCCGGGCCGTGATTCGTTGACGCAGTCGTACTTGCGATCGCAGAAATTGCACTTGATGTTGCACTGCGGCGCCACCGGTAAATGGATGCGACCGAATTGGCCTTTGGCCTCGGCGTTGAAACAGGGATGCTTGCTGAAATCCTTGAGGTTGCTGATTTCCATAACCAATCCTTAAGGGAAAGTGTGACATTACATATAGCTGTAGCCGACCGGAGAGCCGTCCTGGCGCCGTTCGATCAAGGTGTTGACAATGGTATCAAACAAGCGCTGCGCCCCCTCGTAGCCGAGGTGGAGGATGCGCTGGCCGCCGAGGCGGTCGTGGATGGGAAAGCCCACCCGGATGAGGGGAATGGCGAGGCGCCGCGCTAGGGCGTAGCCCTTGGAGTGGCCGACCACCAGCTGGCAGCCGAGCTCTTCGGCGAGACTCTCGATATCGTGGAAATCGACATCCTCGCGCACCTCGGGCAGAGGGCAGGGAAGGTCGGCGAGAGCGCCACTGATGGCCTCGGCCAATTGGCCGCTTTTGCCGCCGGAGGCACAGAGCACCGGGACGATACCGATTTCGGCGAGAAAGGAGGTGAGACC
>CAYSON010000398.1:0-3693 GCA_964432635.1 uncultured Desulfopila sp. | reverse complement strand
GACAATGCCAGAAGGTATGAGCCACAGGCGGTCATCGACGGGGTGCTGCTGCAGCGTCTGGCCCCCAAGGGCCTGGAGGTGATTCTCGGCATGAACCGCTATCCGATCTTCGGACCGCTGTTGATGTTCGGTATCGGCGGGGTCTTCGTCGAGGTCTTCGAGGATGTCGCCTTCCGCTTGGCGCCGCTCACCCGCAACGGTGCCCGCAATATGGTGCGGGCGATCAAGGGCTACAAGCTCCTCACCGGCTATCGCGGCGCCCCCAAAACCGATATCGCCATCATCGAACGGATGCTGGTGGGGCTGTCGGACATGGTGCTCAACCATCCGGAAATCAAGGAACTCGATATCAATCCCCTCCTGGTTCACCCCGAGGGTGAGGGGGTGACCGTCGCCGACTGTCGCTTTATCTTCGAAAAGCCCGAGAGCGGTCGCTGAGCGAGATACCCCGCAACAGACAATGGCGCCGCCATTGTCTGTTGCGGGCGTCATTCGTCTTAGTTGAGCACGAATTCCTTGTCGTTGAGATAGAGCTTGCCGTCACGGGTCTCGGCCTTGTGCACGGCGGTTTCGCCATTCAACACAAAGAGGCCGCTGGGCATGCCCTGATAGACGGGGATGAAGAGCATCGGCAGGTCGGCCACCAGCTTTTCCGGGATACTAAAGTTGGAGGAGAGGGAAAAGATCTCCAAGGCCAGCTTGGGTTGCCCAGCCAGGGGAATGAATTGGGCGAAGGTCATATCCTTTTTCAGGGTGAGCAGCACGTCGCCCTTGATCTCGCCATCGGGCATGCCGACGCGCAGGTCGGCAAGTTGAAATTCGAGGCCCTTGGTGAGCAGTTTTTCCCCGGCGCTCATCAGTTGCAGGCCGATGATGGCCGACTTCTGTTCCATCGCCCGCTGCATCGCCGTCGGGTCATCCTTGGCGGCCATCAGGTCGCCGGCCATGGCTCCGACGGTTTTGGTGTAGAGCTTCATGAATTCCTCGTAGCCGGCGGCGTTGAGCCCCTTGACGGCGAACTTTGCCCCGAGGTTGTTCAGCTTGTCCGGGCCGGCGGCGAGGCTGGCGACCCGATAGTCGGCGACGATGCTCAGGGTCTTGGTACCACTATCAAAGCTCAATTGGTAGGAGAGTTTGGCGTCGGCAAGATCGATGGTGTTGCCCTCTTCCTTGATGGTCATGGCGGCCAGGGTCATCTTGGCCCCGCCGTCCCAGATAAAGGGAGAGATCATGGAGAGGTCGGCGTCGAGCGAAACCTGGCCGAGGCTGAGCTGCTCGCCGACGGACATTCCCTGCCAGCTGCCGTGGCTGTTGATCTTCTTGAACTCCTTGTCAAAGGCGACGGTGGTTTGCCCCGGCTTGACCGCCATGGCGAGACTGTCGGCCTGAATGGTGAAGGCGGCAAGGGTGGCGGTGGTTTCCATGCCACCGCTGTAATGATAGCGGGTGCTGAGCGAGAGTGGGTCCTTGCCGCCGAGCTTCTCCTTGACAAAATTCATGTACCAGGGGTTTTTCTCCAGACTGGTCTGGGAGATGATGCCGCCATAGCCATGGCTGGCGCGGTCAACGAACACTACGCCGTCGATGCCGTAGAGTCCCTTCATCTTGCCGAAATCGATCTTCCATTCGACTTCCGAGGAGGCATAGCCACGGTCATAGCGAACAACCTCGGCCTTGAGGTCGTGCCCGCTCTCGGCATACTGGGCGTTCATCCTGGCAACCCCATCCCTGACCACCCGTTCCATGACCATGCCGCCGCCGAACGGCACCGCCAGGGCGCCGATACCGAGCACGGCGACCACGCCATATATCAGTTTCTTCATATTATCTCCTTGGGCTTGTTCTCTCCTCGGTGAGCCGTGTCGGTGGTTCAGCAGCAAAGAGCGGTTGCGGCAAGGCGAAATTGCCTCACCCGATTTTTTACCAGCACCATATACACCATTTTGCTGTTTCGGGCATTATCCTTTCATGGGTATCCCCTGCCCCGGTCTCGCCCGGGGGCATCCCGCAGTCGCCGACAAAAATTCTTCCAAGCGCTTTTGACATCGGCCGAGATTTTCCATACAATGCAACCATAACAGTTCTCTGTCACAACCTTAACAGAGGTTATGGGTGGGTCGGTATTTTTTTACATTCGGCTAAATGGGTGTGGTTATGAGTGGATTTTTTTCGCGTATGCAGTTTACCAGTAAGCTCTTTCTCGCCGTGGTGACCATCACCGTGGTCTCCATCCTTATTTCCTCGGGGCTGGCCATCCGCATGGCCAACCAGGGGCTGCAGGCCCTTGGCGAGGGTGCTGTTAGTGATACCCACCAGGCCACCTACAATGCCCTTCTCATGTACGATCAGACCATTCGTAAAAAGCTCGATGGCGACCTCAATCTTTTTATCAATGACCTCAAGTCCCGCGGTGGCCTGATAGTTGACGATTCTGACACTGACCGCTTCTACGAAATCACCATGACCAATCAGGTGACACAGCAGGCGCAGACCAAGAAAATCCCCAAGATGCAACTCGGTGTCAGCTTTCTCAACGAGTCGGTGAGCATTGTCGACAACATCGCCACTCTGACCGGCTCGTCGGCCACCATTTTTCAACTGGTTGACGACAAGCTGCTGCGAATCTCCACCACCGTCAAAAAGGCCGACGGCAAGCCCGCCCTCGGTACCTATATTGCCTCGGACAGCCCGGTCTACAAGGCGATCATCGCCGGAGAGACCTTTCGCGGCAAGGCCTTTGTCGTCAACGACTGGTTGATGGCCGCCTATGCGCCGTTGCGCGACATCGAGAAAAAAATCGTTGGCGCCATCTTTGTCGGTAACGTCATGCTCAACGAGCAGATCAAAGAGTACATCGTCCGCACTAAGGTCGGACAGGGTGATTTCTTCTTGTACAACGACAAGGGGGATGTGTTAGTTCATCCGACCTTAGCGACGAGCGAAAATCTTTTTACCCTTGTTCCCGAGATCAAGGAGCACAAGGAGGGGATGCTCGATTGCAACTGGAAGGGAGAGGAGATGGTGGTCTATGTCAACTACCTCAAAGAATGGGGGGTCTACCTTGGCGCCTCGCTGAAGCGTAACGATATCGATGCCGGGCTCGCCCGTAAGATGCTGCGCAACAATCTCCTTGTCGGCCTGGTGGTGGTGGCCTTTGCCGTGGTCCTCACCTTGCTCATGGTGCGCTCGATCAACAAGCCGCTCAAGGAGCTGGCGGCAAAGAGTGTCAAGGTCGGCGAGGGTGACTATACCATTGCCTTTGCCTCCGACAACAAAGACGCCATCGGCCAGCTCACCAACGCCCTGGGCACCATGGTGCAGCGCTCGCGGGAGATGCTGCGCGATATCGCTTCCTCCTCCAAGGCTCTGGCCGAGTCGGCGCGTTTGCTCTCGTCCATTGCCGGGGAAATGGTTGAAAACGCCGACAGTACCACCGCCATTGCCGATCAGGCCGCCGAGAACGCCGGCGAGGTGTCGAACAATATCAATTCGGTGTCGGCGGCGATGGAGCAATCGACCACCAACCTTGATATGATCGCCTCGGCCTCCGAGGAGATGGGGGCAACCATCAAGGAGATCGCCGAGAACAGCGCCCGTGCCCGCTCGACCACCGAGCAGGCGGTGGCCACCGCTCGCAGTGCCCAGGACGGGGTCAAGGTGGCAGCGATTCGGGTCAGCCACGGCCTGGGGGCG